>DATLWA010000310.1:0-2251 GCA_035576905.1 Gemmatimonadales bacterium | reverse complement strand
GCACCATCGCGCCCACCGCGCTGGGCGGCGCGGTGCCGTTCGCGCCCGCAATCACCATTCCCGCACTGTACGCCATGCGTCATACGTACGGCGCGAATCTCTTCTCGACCTACGGCTTCTTCGACGCCTTGAACCCAACCTTCCCCACCAACGTCGCGCCGAGTATGGGGCACGTGGTTGCGGGCGTGGGCTGGTTCGATACGGATTACTTAGGGATAGACCAGGGACCGATTCTCGCGATGATCGAGAATTATCGGACCGGGCTGATCTGGAATGTGATGAAGAAGAATCCCTACATCGTGAAGGGTTTGTGCCGGGCGGGGTTTACGGGAGGGTGGCTCGCGGGGAAGTGTCCGTGAGAACGCTGCCCCTCTGGGCAGCATTGGTGGCGGCCGCCGCGTGCCGCCCCGCCGCCGCGGGCGTCGAGCTCGAGTTCTGGGGCTTGGGGCGCGAAGGCGAAGTGGTCGAGCAGATGCTCCCCGAGTTCGAGCGCACCCACCCCGGCGTGCACGTGCGCACACAGCAGATCCCCTGGACCGCGGCGCACGAAAAACTGCTGACCGGCTATGTCGGCAAGTCGGAGCCCGACGTCGCCCAGCTCGGCAACACGTGGGTACCGGAATTCGTGGCGCTCGACGCGCTGCAGCCGCTCGACGCCCTCGTCGCCCGCTCGAGCGTGCACCCCAACGACTACTTCCCCGGAATCTGGCAAACCAACGTCCTCGAGGGCACGCTGTACGGCGTGCCGTGGTACGTCGACACGCGGCTGCTCTTCTATAGAAGAGACTTGCTCGCCCGAGCGGGTTTCGCTGAAGCGCCCACGACGTGGGCCGGCTGGATCGCGGCGATGCAGGCACTCAAATCGCGCGACGGACCGGACCAGTTCCCGATGTTCCTGCCCACCAACGAGTGGCCGCCGCCCGTGATCCTGGGGCTGCAAGCGGGCTCCCCCATTCTCAAGGACGGCGCCCGCTACGGCGCCTTCACCGACTCGGCGTTCCGCGGCGCCTTCCATTTCTACCTCGACATGTACCGGCGCGGGTTGGCGCCGAAGCTCGGCATCACCGAAGTGGGCAACATCTATCAGGAGATCGGGCGCGGCACGTACGCGATGTGGATCACGGGCCCGTGGAACATCGGGGAGTTCCGCCGCCGCTTGCCCGCGTCGCAACAAAACGCCTGGGCCACAGCGCCGATGCCGGGTCCCACGGGAGCGGCGTCCGGCGTGTCGCTCGCGGGGGGATCGAGCCTGGTGCTGTTCCGCGCGTCGCGCCATCCGGTCGAAGCGTGGCAGCTGATCGAGTTTCTGTCGCAGCCCGAGCAACAGATCAAGTTCTATAAGCTCACGGGCGACTTGCCGGCGCACATCGCCGCATGGCGCGACCCCGTGCTCGCGACCGACACCGCCGCCCACGCGTTCTACGAGCAGCTGCAGCGCGTGGTCCCCACACCGCAGGTGCCGGAGTGGGAGCTGATCGCCACGCGCATCTTCGATTACGGCGAGCAGGCGATCCGCGGCGGCGTCCCGGCCGACACGGCCCTCGCCCGCCTGGAAGACGAGGTCAACCGTATCCTCGAGCGGCGGCGCTGGCTGCTGGCGCGCGCCGCGGCGCGAGGGCACTGACATGCTCCCGGGCGAGCGCTCGCAGCGCCGCGCCGCGTGGCTGTTTCTCGCCCCGGCGCTGATCCTGATCGGCGTGTTCTTCTTCCTGCCGGTCATCGCAGGTCTCGCACTGTCGGTCACCGACTTCGATCTCTACGCCATCGGCCACGCCGAAAACATCCGGTTCACGGGGCTCGCGAACTATCAGACGCTGATCCACACGCCGCTCTTCTGGACGGCGCTGAAAAACACGCTGTACTTCGCGTTCGTGGGCGCCCCGCTCTCGGTGCTGGTGGCGCTCGCCGCCGCTCTGCTCGTCAATTCGCGGCTCACCAAATGGCCAACGTTCTTCCGGACCGCGTACTTCGCGCCGTTCGTCACGACGCTCGTGGCCGTCGCCATCGTCTGGAAATACCTCTACCACCCGCGCTTCGGCCTGTTCGACGCGGCGCTCGGCGCCGTTGGCATTTCGCCGATCGACTGGCTGGGCGATCCCAAGTGGGCCATGCCCGCGATCATCATCGTCGCCGTGTGGCGCAGCTTCGGCTACAACATGCTGATCTTCGTGGCGGGCCTGCAGCGGATTCCCATTCAATTGTATGAGGCGGCCGAGCTGGACGGCGCAGGCGCCTGGGCGCGGCTGCGCCA
>DATLWA010000309.1:0-9163 GCA_035576905.1 Gemmatimonadales bacterium | reverse complement strand
CCTGCGCCCGCGCCGTGGGCGCAGACGTAGAGCCAGCGCGCGTCGGCCGGCCGGTCGAGCAGGGCCGAGACCGCCTGGTCGCCCACCGCGATCCGCAGCGGCTCGCTCATAGGCGCTGCTGCAGCTTGTCGAGCGCCGCCGCCAGGTCCGGCTTCTCTTCGAGCACCGGCAACAACGGATCCTGCTTGAGCTTCTTCAGGCGGGCGGGCGCTGTCTTGATGGTGAACGCGCGCAGGTCGAGCTTGTCGTTCACTTCGGCCCACTTGAGCGGCATCGACACGGGCGCACCCGGCAACGGCCGCACGCTGAACGGCGCCACGATCAAGCGGCCGTGGCCGTTCTGGACATAGTCGAGATACACGCGGCCGCCGCGCTTCGCGACCTGGCGTGTGACCGTGGCGATGTCGGGCAGCTCGGCGGCGATCACCCGCGCCAGCAACCCCGCCATCGTGCGACACTGCTCGTAGGTCAGCTGGCCGCCCAACGGCAGCATCACGTGCAGGCCCGTCGACCCCGATGTCTTGATGTAGCTCGGCAGCCCGATCGCGTCGCACAGTTTGCGCGTCGCCTTGGCGACCGCCACCACGTCCGCGAACGGCGCGCCCTTGGGATCGAGATCGAGCACGCACCAGTCGGGCTGCTCCAGCGTCCCGACGCGGCTCGCCCACACGTGCAACGGTATGCTCGCGAGGTTCGCGAGATAGAGCAGCGACGCCTCGTCGTCGCACACGAAGTAGTCGATGTCCCGCTTGGCGTCCTCGCTCCACATCCGCTCGGTGCGCAGCCACTCCGGCGTGAACGCCGGCGCGTCCTTCTGGAAGAACGACTTGCCGTCGATGCCGTCGGGAAAACGCGTCAACACCACCGGCCGGTTGCGCAGGTACGGCAACAGCCACGGCGAGATCGCGCGGTAATACTCGATCAGGTCGCCCTTGGTGTACTTCTCGGCGGACCAGAAGATTTTGGTGACGTTCGAGAAGACGACCTCGTGTTCGACCGGTGCGGCGTGCGCGGTGCGCGGTGACTTGCGGCCCGCGGCTGGCTTCTCGTCGCCGTCATCCGCCTCAGCTTCGTCCGATACTGCGCCCTGCTCGGTGCTCTCGGGTAGCTCGCAGTCCTTCGGATCCTTGTCGTCTCTGAACCGCAGAAACACCGGCTGCCGCAGCAGATGATCCGCCGTCCACTCCTTGTAGCGCACCTCGACCACCAGCTCAGGCTCCACCCAGTGATGTTGCGCACCGGTGGGCACCGGACCCTCGGCCGGCGGCAACGGACGCTCGCTGCGCTCCAGCTGCGCCGCCACGTCTTTGAGTTGTTTCTCCGAGAAGCCGGTACCCACGCGCCCCGCGTAGATCAGCGTGCCGTCCTTGTAGCCCGCGACGTGCAGTGCGCCGAAACCGCCGCGCGAGCCCTTGGGCTGCGAAAAGCCCACCACAACGAGGTCGGCCACGCGATCGGCGCGGATCTTGAGCCATTCAGCCGAGCGGCGGCTGCGGTAGGGGCTGTCCGCCTGCTTCGCCATGATGCCCTCGAGCCCCAGGCGCTCGACCTGGGCGTACAGCGTCTCGCCGTCTTTCTCCCAGTGCTCGGAATACCGCAGCGCGCCGACGCGCGGCAGCAGCTCGGCGAGCAGCGCCTTGCGGCGCTCCAGCGGCAGGCCGCGCAGGTCGTAGCCCTCGAGGGCCATCAGATCGAAGACGAAGTAACTCGCCGGACTGTCCACCGCGGCGCGCCTGATCTCCCGCGCGCCGCGCAGCTGCGCGCGGTTCTGCAGCCGTTGGAAGCTGGGGTGGCCGCGGGGATCCAGCACCACCAGCTCGCCGTCCACCACCAGACCCTCGAACGGCAGCGCGCGCAGTGGCTTGGCGATCTCGGGAAACGTGGCGGTGATGTCGTGGCCGTTGCGCGACAACAAGATCGCCTCGCCGTGCTCGCGGCCCGCGATCACGCGGTAGCCGTCGAGCTTCAGCTCGAACAGCCACCCCGGCTTGCTGAACGGCGTGTCGCGCGTCTCGGCGAGCATCGGTGAGATGTCTTTCGCGTGCAGCACACGTTTGGGGATCTTGAGTTTCTCCAGCTGCTTGACGAGCTTCGCCGCGCGGCCGGCGCCGTCCTTGAGCTGCTCGACCGTGAGGCCGGAGAGCACCGACTCGGGTGGGTACTCCGTCCCGTCGGTGCGGACGTAGCCGTCCTTTTCCTTGATCAGGAGCCAGCCCTTCGGGTCCTTCTTCAGTTTCACCAACGTCCACTTGCCCTTGAGCTTGTAGCCGTTGAGGTCGAAGAGCAGCTTGCCCTTTTTCATCCCCTCGACGGGATCCTCGAGCGGCGTCCAGCGCCCGCGATCCCACACGATCACCTCGCCCGCGCCGTAGTTGCCGTCGGGGATGATGCCCTCGAAGTCGCCGTACTCGATGGGGTGGTCTTCGACGTGCACCGCGAGCCGCTTGTCCGCGGGATTGGGCGACGGCCCTTTGGGCACCGCCCACGACTGCAGCACGCCGCCCATTTCCAGTCGCAAATCGAAATGCAGCCGGGTGGCGGCGTGTTGATGGACGACGAACAGCCCGCCCGGTCCCGCACGCGGCGTGACGACGCCCGCGGGCTCGGGCGTTTTCTCGACGGAACGCTTTGCGCGGTAGGCGCTTAGCGGATCGTCCGCGGCGGGGCGTTTGCGGTTTGCGGGCATGGGCGCGGGTCCTTATGATAGCCCCATATGAGCGCTCATTCCATTGGATCCGCCACGGTGTCCTTCGGGCTCGTCTCGGTCCCGGTGAAGATGTTCTCGGCCGGGGAATCGTCCGCAGCCATCTCGTTCAACTGGCTCCACAAGAAGGATGGGGCACGTCTCAAGCAGCAGTACAACTGCTCCAAGGACGGCGAGAAGGTCGAGAACGACGATCGGGTCAAGGGCTACGAATTCTCGAAGGGCCAATACGTGCTGTTCACGACCGACGAGCTGAAGGCGTTGGAAGAGCCGCGCGGGACGGGGGCCATCGACATCATGGAGTTCCTGCCCTCGCAGCAGGTCGACCGCATCTACGTGGACAAGACGTACTTCCTGGGCCCCGACAAAGGCGGCGAACGGGCCTACAAGCTGCTCTCGGAAGCCCTGAAGAAGACCGACCGCGTGGCGCTGGGCCAGTGGGCGGCGCGCGGCAAGCAGTATCTCATCCTGGTTCGCCCCATGGAGGGCGGGCTGGCGATGGAGCAGCTGCGCTATCCCGAGGAGCTGCGGTCGTTCGCCGAGGTCCCCGTTCCCAAGACCGAGATCAAGAAGGGCGAGCTCGAGATGGCGATCAAGGTGATCGACCAGAGCGCGTCGGACGAGTTCAAGCCGGAGAACTACAAGGACAACGTGCGGCGCCGCATCCTCGACCAGATTCAGCAGAAGGTCGAGGGCAAGGAGATCACCGAGGAGCCGACCGAGGCGCCCAAGACGCAAATCATCGACCTGATGGAAGCGCTCAAGGCGAGCATCGCCAAGGGCGGGCGTGGCGCGGGGGCGGCGGGCGACAAGAAGCCCGCGCAGCGCGTCGGGTCGAAGGGCAAAGCCACGAAGGTCGCAAAGCCCGTCGTCAAGCAGCGCAAAGCCGGGTGACGTTGCCGGCTGAGTGAAGGGCTACACTGTCGCCGACGTCGCGCAGCTGATCAAGCTCGCGCCCGCGCAGGTGCGCGCGTTCGCGCGTGACGGCTTTCTCTCTCCCGGCCGCGGTCCCCGCGGCGACTTCCGGTTCTCGTTCCAGGATCTCGTGGTGCTGCGCGCGGCGAAAGACCTCGCCGCGGCGCGCATTCCTGCCCGCCGCATCCGCCGCACGCTCAAGCGCCTGCGTCAGGAGCTGCCGCGCGGCCGCTCGCTCGCCGAGCTGCGCATCACCGCCGAAGGCGAGCGCATCGTGGTGCGCGACGGCGAGACGGCGTGGAATCCCGACTCCGGGCAGGTGGTGATCGACTTTCAAGTCCGCGATCTCGCCACGCGCGCCGCGCCGATCGCCCGCCGCACCGCGCGCGCCGCCCAGGCCGCCGAGGCCGATTACGACGCCGACGGCTGGTACGAGCTGGGCCTCGAGCTCGAGGCCGTGGCGCCGCAGGAAGCGCGCGACGCGTATCGCCGCGCGCTCGAGCTCGATCCGCATCACGCCGACGCCCACGTCAACCTCGGACGGCTCCTGCAGGAGGAGGATCTCACCGAAGAAGCGGAGACGCATTATCGCGCGGCGCTGGCCGACTCACCCGAGCACGCGACGGCCTGGTTCGACCTGGGAACCGCGCTGGAAGACCTGCGCCGCCCGGGCGACGCCGTAGAAGCGTACCGGCGCGCGATCCTCGCCGATCGCCGGCTGGCCGATGCGCACTTCAATCTGGCGCGGTTGTACGAGAAAGCAGGCAAGAAGGCTGCGGCCCTGCGGCACCTGGGGATCTACCAACGGCTCACGGACTAGCGAACAACTCCGCGAATTGCTTCGCCAGCACCGGGCCAATTCCCTCTTCCTCGTGCTTGAAGAACACGAACGCGTCATTCCATCCCGCGCCCAATTGCTTCACGCGCGCGGCCCAACGCTGTAAGTCGCCCTCCTTGTAGCCTTCGTCCCGCAACCGCAGGTATCCCCAGTCGGCGGTGATCACGTCGGGCGTGGTGCTTTCGCCGGTGTCGGCGATGCACAGCGCGGCGTTGCGGCTCTTCAGTAGGTGATAGACATCGTCCGAAAACCACGACTCGTTGCGGAATTCCCAGGCGCAGCGGATCTCCTCGGGCACCAGCCGCAGCACCTCGCCCAGGCGATCGGCCTCTTTCTTGAAGTTGGGCGGCAGCTGAAAGAGGATCGCGCCCAGCTTGGGGCCGAGCTGCAGGGCGGTGTCGCAGAAGTAGCGCAGCTCGCTCTCGACCTCTTTGAGCCGCTTGAAGTGCGTGATTTTCTGCGACGCTTTGAGCACGAACATGAACGCCGCCGGCGTCTGCTCCACCCACCCCGCGATGGTCTTCGCATTGGGCATGCGGTAGAACGTGTAGTTCACTTCGACGATGGGCAGCCGCTCGGCGTAATACGCGAGCATCTTGGCGGCGGGAAACTTCTCCGGATAAAAAGTCCCCTTCCACTCGTCGAAGTTGTAGCCGGACGTTCCTGCGAGCAGTCGCATGCCGGATACGATACCCGCACTTGAGTCCCGGCGGCAATCGGCCATCTTGTGTGCGTGCCGCCCCAGCTCCGCCTCTCCAAATCGCGTTACGTCGCGGGCCTGCAGTGCCACAAGCTGCTGTGGTGGAAGGTCCACGAGGCGAACGCCAAGGAGCTGATTCCCGATCCCGTCGCCCGCAACCGCTTCGAGCAGGGCGACGAAGTCACGCGCGTGGCGCGCGGCCGCTTCCCCGGCGGCCAGCTGATCGACCTGCCGCCGTTCCAATACGAGAACCGGGTCGCGGCCACACGCGAGGCGCTCACGGGGAACGCGCCCGCGATCTTCGAGGCGACGTTCCAGGTCGACGAGACGGTCGCCGCGGTCGACGTGCTGGAGCGCGTGCCCGGCGGCTGGAGCGTGATCGAGGTGAAGTCCGCCACCAAGGTGAAGCCCGAGTACCTGCCCGATCTCGCCATCCAGGTGCACGTGCTGCGACGCTCTGGTCTGCCGGTGGTGAAGGCCGAGGTGATGCACCTCAACTCGGCATGCCGCTTTCCCGACCTGGGAAATCTGTTCACGCGCGTGGACGTGACCAAAGAAGTCGAGGCCGTGCTGCTGGGCGTGCCGCCCGAGCTGGCGGCGCAGCTGGCCATGCTGCGCGGCCGTCTGCCCGACGTCGCCATCGGTGAGCACTGCACCAAACCGTACGACTGCCCGTTCCTGGAGCGCTGCTGGCCCGACGTGCCGGCCGATCACGTGTCGAGTTTGTACCGCGTGGGCCGCGTGAAGGCGCTGGCCTACGAGGCCGACGGCGTCTCCCGCATCGGCGACCTGCCGAGCGACTTCGAAATGAACGTGATCCACCAGCGCCAGGTTCGCGCCGTCACGAGCGGGCGCATGGTGGTGGAGCCGACGCTGGCGCGCGCGCTCGAGCAGTTCGTCTCCCCGATCGCCTACCTCGACTTCGAGACTGTGGGTTACGCGGTGCCGCGGTGGAATGGCTGCCGTCCCTGGCAGAACGTGCCGGTGCAGTTCAGCGTGCACATCGAGCAGGGGCGCAACCGCCTGGCGCACCATCAATGGATCGCCACGGGACCCGAAGACCCACGCCCCGAGCTGGCGCGGGCCGTGGTGAAAGCCTGTGCCGGCGCGACGTGCGTCGTGGCGTACTACGCGAGCTTCGAGCGCGATTGCCTGTTGCAGCTCGCGGAGGTGGTGCCGCATCTCTCGTCCGAGCTGATCGACATCGCCGCGCGGCTCGTGGACCTCCTGCCGGTGGTGCGGAACCACGTCTATCACCCCGACTTCGGCGGCGGCTTCAGCATCAAGCAGGTGCTGCCGGCGCTGGTGCCGGCCTTGTCCTACCGCGATCTGTATTTCCAGGACGGCATGCTGGCGAGTCTCGAGCTGATGCGCCTGATGCAGCAGCAGGAGCGTATTCCGCCGGCGGAGCGCACCAAACTGCGCGACGACCTGCTGCGCTACTGCGAGCGCGATACGGTCGCGATGGTGAAGCTGCTCGAACGTCTGCGCGGCATGGTCGGCGCGCAGCTCGAGCTGTTCTAGTGCCCCTTGCCCTGCTGTCGCTGCTGCTCCTCGCCGCCGCCCTGCACGCCGGCTGGAACTTGCTGCTGAAACGGGCTCCCGACCGCCAGCTGATCGTGTGGTGGGCGGTGATTGTCAGCGCTCTGTGCTTCGTGCCTGTCCTGGCGCTGCGGCCGGCGCTCCCAATGATCGGCTGGTGGTTCGCGCTGGCGAGCGCCGTGGTCGAGACGGCGTACTTCGTGTCGTTGACCACCGCGTATCGCGTCGCTGACTTCTCGCTGGTCTACCCCATCGCGCGCGGCGCCGCGCCCGCCCTGCTGGCGATCGCCGCCGTGCTGCTCCTCCACGAACGTCTCAGTGTCGGCGGAGTCGCCGGGCTCGGCGCGATCGTCTTGGGACTGTGGCTCGTCGCGGGCACGGGCCGCGCCGCGGGGCCCCACGCCGCGCGCGGGGTGGCGCTCGCATTGCTGGTGGCGCTGTGCATCGCCACGTACTCGACCATCGACGGCGCGGCGGTGCGGCGTGTCGATACCACGACGTACACCGGCGCGATGTTCCTGCTCGCGGCCGTCGTGTTCACACCCGTCACGATTCGCTGGTACGGCTGGCCGGCGCTGCGGGACGCGCTGCGGGCGCGCACGGGGCTGATCGTCCTGGTGGGGATGCTGCAGGCGGCGGCCTATCTGCTGGTCTTGTACGTCTACGCCCGCGCGCCCGTCGCCTACGCCGGCGCGATCCGCGAATCGAGTATCGTGCTGGGAGCGCTCGCCGGCTGGTTGTGGTTGCGCGAATCGTTCGGCGCGCGCCGCGTGGCGGGCGCGCTGGTGACGTGCGGCGGGATCGCCCTCATCGCCCTGGCGGGCTGACGATCAACGCCAGTTGATCAGGATCTTCCCCACGTTGGCGTTGTCGCGCATCCGCTGGAACGCCGCCGCCGCCTGCGCCGGCGGGTAGACCAGGTCCACCACCACGCGCAACCGGCCGTCGGCGAAGGCCGGCAGCATCCGCTCCCGGAACCGCGCCACCAATTCCGCTTTCTCCGCCCGGCTGCGACCCCGCAGCGTCGAGCCGATGATCACCCCGCGCTTCGACATCAATGCCGAGATGTCGAGCGGGGCTTCGCGGCCCGACATGGTCGAGAGAAAAATCACCCGGCCGCCCGGCGCGAGCACGCGCAGATCGCCCGCCAACGTCGCGGCGCCCACCGGATCGAGCACGACATGCACCGGATCGCGTCCCCACGCTTCGGCCACCGCCTCGCCGAAGCGGCTGCTGCTCGTGTCGATCGCGAGGTCCGCCCCCGCGTCGCGCAACGCCGGAAGTTTGGCGGCGGTGCGCGTGGTCGCCGCGACGCGCGCGCCGAGGAGCTTCGCCACCTGGATGGCCGCGAGGCCCACGCCCGATGCGCCCGCGTGAATCAGCGCCGTCTGTCCCTGCCCCAGCCCGCCCTCGCCCACCAGATTCACGAACGCAGTCAAAAATGCCTCGGGCAATCCGGCTGCCGCGGTGAGGTCCATCCCCTTGGGCACGGGCAGCAGTTGGCCCACCGGCACAGCGACCACGTCGGCGTGCCCGCCGCCCGCGAGCAGCGCGCAGACCGCCTCACCCGTGTCGGCGCGGTTCCCCGAGACCTCCATCCCCAGAATGGGCGATTCGCCGGGCGGCGGCGGATAGCGGCCGGCGATCTGCGACAAGTCGGCGCGATTCAAGCCGGACGCCGCGACACGCACCAGCACTTCGCCCGGGCCGGGCTGGGGATCGGGCGCGGTGACGACGCTCGCGTCGTAGCCGGCGTCGTTCTCCTTCACGACGAGGTGTTTCACGTGACCCGCTGCACGATCCGCCGGATGCGGCGGGCGTCGGTCACGGGCAAGGTGAACTCGTCCGGCGGCGGCGCGCCGCCCATGCGCACGCGCCGGCTCTTGTAGCGCATCGCGCTCTTGGACGGCGACGTGCCGCGCACGTGGATCTCGCGCACGCCGGTGCGCGCCACCACCTCCCGGGCATTCGTCTCGTCCACGCCCCCGCCCGCGAGTACCTCCAGGCGGCCGGCCGCGCGCTCGACCAACGCCGCGATCACACGCGCGCCCGCGAGTGCCGTGCGGGACTGCCCCGACGTGAGCACGCGGTCCACACCCACGGCGAGGAGATCATCCAATGCGGCGAGGGGGTCGCGGGCGACGTCGATGGCCCGGTGAAACGTGACGTCGAGCGGACGCGCCAGCGCGATCAGCGCGCGGGTGCGGCGCCGGTCGACGCTGCCGTCGGGGCGCAGCAGGCCGAGGACCACGCCGTCGGCGCCCAGGGCGTGCGCCGCCTCGATGTCGCGGCGCATGACGTCGAGCTCCACCGTGGAATAGCAGAAGTCCCCGCCGCGCGGGCGGATCATCACGTAGATCGGAATGCGGAGACGGTCCCGGCACAGGGCGATGGTGCCGGCGCTGGGCGTGGTGCCGCCCTCGACCAGGTTGTCACACAGCTCGACGCGGCTCGCGCCGCCGCG
>DATLWA010000308.1:0-5793 GCA_035576905.1 Gemmatimonadales bacterium | reverse complement strand
CTGGTCGTCTGCATCACCGAGGGCGTGCCGGTGCTCGACATGACCAAAGTCCTGCCGTTCGTGCACGAGCGCGGCGCGCGGCTGATCGGGCCCAATTGCCCCGGTCTGATCTCGCCGGGCCAGAGCAACGTGGGCATCATTCCCGGCAACATCTGCAAGCCGGGCAAGATCGGCGTGGTGTCGCGCTCGGGCACGCTGACCTACGAGATCATCCATCAGCTGTCGACCAACGGGTACGGGCAGTCGACCTGCGTCGGCATCGGCGGCGACCCGCTCATCGGCACGAACTTCATCCACTGCCTCGAGGCGTACGAGAAGGATCCCGAGACGCAGGCCGTCGTGATGATCGGCGAGATCGGCGGCACCGACGAGCAACAGGCGGCCGAATTCGTGCAGAGTAAGATGAAGAAGCCCGTGATCGGCTTCATCGCGGGGCAGACGGCGCCGCCGGGCCGCCGCATGGGACACGCCGGCGCCATCATCTCCGGCTCATCGGGAACCGCGGCCGAAAAAATGCAGGCGTTCGCGCGCGCGGGCATTGCGGTCATGAAGCGGCCCGCCGACGTCGTGCCGCTGCTCAAGGAGCGGCTGTGAAGCTGAGCGAGGTCTTTAAGCCCGAGCACATCGTCGTGCCGCTGCGCGCCGGCACGGTGCGCGAGGCCACCGAGCAGCTCGCGTTGCGCGTGGTGCAGGCGGGCGCCGTCCCCGACGGCAACCGGCTGTTGGACGTCATTCGCAAGGCCTGGCCGGAAGACATGGTGACGGTGGGCGAGCACGCCTTTCTGCCGCATTTTCGCACTGACACCGTCCCCGGGATCGTCGCGGCGATCGGCATCTCGCCCGTGCCGATCCGCTGGGAGAAAGACCGCCACCGCGCCGCGCGCGTCGTCATCCTGGTGCTGGCGCCGCCGCGCGAAGCCCCGACGTATCTGCAGGTGATCGGCGCGCTGGCCCGTGCCATGTCCGACCCCGCGAACGTGCTGGCGCTGCTCGCGGCGCAGACGCCCGCCGCCGTGCTCGCCGTCCCCGCGCTCCAAGGCGTCGAAGTGGGCGGGCACCTCACCGTGCGCGACATGATGACCGCCCAGGTGGTCACGTGCCGTCCCGAGCAGACGCTGGGCGAAGTGGCGCGCCTCATGGTCGAGCGCGATGTCCGGGCGATCCCGGTCGTGAACGAGGCGGGGACGCTGCTCGGCATGGTCACGCACCGCGAGCTGCTGCGGCATCTGCTGCCCGACTACCTGCAGCGCGCCAAGTCGGGCGAGGTGAAGGCGCCCACGCGCTCGCAGATCCAGCGCGGCTCGGCCGATCCGCGCGAGATTCCGGTGAAGGAGGCCATGGCGCGGACGGTGCTCTGCGTGTCGGAGGATCAGACGCTCTCCGACGTCGCCAGCCTCATGAACAACAAGGACGTCGACCGCTTCCCGGTGGTGCGGGAGGGCGTCGTCGTCGGCTTTCTCACGCGCGCGGACATGATCCGCCGCCTCGTTACGCTCTAGCCCTCACTAGCTTTCATTCATGCTCACTCTCGCCATCATCAAGCCCGACGCCGTCGCGGCCGGCAGCGCCGGCAAGATCCTCGCCCTGCTCGAAGGGCAGGGATTCAAGCTGCGCGCGGCGCGGTTCACACGCCTGTCGCAGGCCGAAGCCGAAGCGTTTTACGCGGTGCACCGCGAGCGGCCGTTTTACCGGTCGTTGGTCACGTTCATGACGTCGGGGCCCTGTCTGCCGCTGGCGTTGGAGCGCGACAACGCGGTGTCGCACCTGCGTGACGTGATCGGCGCGACCGATCCGGCGGAGGCCAAGCCCGGGACCGTGCGCAAGCTGTACGCCCAATCGAAGGAGCGGAACGCGATTCACGCGTCCGATTCGAGCGAAAACGCGGTGCGCGAAGTGGGCTTTTTCTTCGCCGAACGCGACCTCATCACGCTTGGTTGACGCAAGCGCCGCAACGGTTTAGGTTCGCTGTCCATGTTGCAAGTGGACCTGCGTGAGCTGGCCAGAGGGCCTGTCGAGACTCGGGGCGAGCTGCCGGTGACTGACCCCGCGTTCGCCGGCCTGGAATTCCCACCCAGCGACCCGGTCCGGGTGAGCGGGCGGTTGCAGCCGGTCGGGGAGGGGCGGTTTTTTTGGGAGGCGACGCTGCGCACCCGGCTGGTGGGGGAGTGTCGCCGCTGTCTGACCCCGGTCGCGGCCGACGTCGTGGTGAAGGTGACGGCCCTGTTCTCCCAGGAAGCCGGGGTCGCGGATGATCCCGAGACCTACGAGGTGGCGCCGGATGCCACGGCCGTGGATCTCACGCCGGCCGTCCGGGAAGAGTTGTTTCTCTCGATCCCGCGGTACCTGGAGTGTCGCGAGGATTGCCGCGGGCTCTGCCCGCGGTGTGGCAAGGACCTGAACGCGGGCCCCTGCGGCTGCGCGCCGGACGCGGTGGACCCGCGCTGGCAGGCGCTGGCCGCGCTCAAGGACAAGTTCCGCGACTGACGAGGCAAGGAATTCCGCATGGCCGTACCCAAGAGAAGGACATCGAAGCGGAAGAAGCGGGCCCGCCGCACGCACTACAAGGCGGAGCTTCCCACGCTGCAGCCCTGCCCCCGGTGCGGGGACATGAAGCGGCCGCACCGCGTGTGCCCGACGTGTGGCTACTACAAGGAAGAGCAGCGGGTCGAGGTCGAGGACGTCTGACGTGATCCGCATCGCGCTGGATGCGATGGGGAGCGACAACGCCCCCCGGGTCGAGGTGGAAGGAGCGCTGCAGGCGCTTCGCGAGCTGCCGCCGACCTTCCGCATCCAGCTGGTGGGGCGCACCAAGGACATCGAGGCGGCGTTGCGGGAGGCCAAGGCGGCCGACCGCGGCCGCATCGACGTCGTCGACGCGCCCGAGGTGGTGGGGATGGGCGAGAAGCCCCTCGCCGCCGTCCGCGGCAAGCCCAAATCGTCCATCGCCGTGGGGCTAGGGCTGCAGAAGCAGGGTGAGTCCGACGCGTTCATCTCCGCCGGCAACACCGGCGCCGTGATGGCGGCGGCCACGTTGCTGCTGCGCCTGCACCCGGGCGTGCAGCGGTCCGCCATCGGCGCCCTGTTTCCCACCGCCAAGCACCCGGTGCTCGTCCTCGACGCCGGCGCCAACGTCGATTGCGACCCGCGCGAGCTGGTGGGGTTCGCCCACCTCGGCTCGGTATACGCCCGCGACGTGCTGCGGCGCCCCGAGGCGAACGTCGGCCTCCTCAACATCGGCGAGGAAGACGAGAAGGGGAACGCCGTGGTGAAGGAAGCCCACCAGCTGCTCAAGGCGACGCCCGGAATCCGCTACATCGGCAACGTGGAAGGCCGCGACATCCCCAACGGCGAAGTCCGCGGCCAGGACCTCGACGTCGTGGTGTGCGACGGCTTCGTGGGCAACGTAGTGCTCAAGTTCTACGAGTCGGTGGCGCGCGTTGTGGTCACGATGGTGCAGCGCGCCGCGGCGGACGTGATCGAACGCCCCGACGTGAAGCAGATCTTCACGGTGCTCGACTACTCGTCGTACGGCGGCGCGCCGCTGCTCGGCGTCAAGGGCGCCACCATCAT
Source organism: Gemmatimonadales bacterium (assembly GCA_035576905.1). Classification (GTDB taxonomy): domain Bacteria; phylum Gemmatimonadota; class Gemmatimonadetes; order Gemmatimonadales; family GWC2-71-9; genus DATLWA01. Next base: position 2,223 of record DATLWA010000308.1, on the reverse strand, counting down.
CTGCCACGGGTCGTCCACGCCGAACGCCATTCGCAACGCCATTCGCGTGGCGGCGCAGATGGTCGAGAGCCATCTCAGCCAGCACATCGGCGCCGAGATGGCGGAAGGCGGGGTGGTCGCGTGAAGCGCCCCTTCGCGCAGCTTTCGGGGACCGGCGGCTACCACCCGGCGCGCGTCGTGACGAACGACGAGTTCTCCAAGATGCTCGACACGTCGGACCAGTGGATCCGCGAGCGCACCGGCATCCGCGAGCGCCGCATCTCCTCGAAAGAAGAGACCAACGCCTGCATGGCGAAGGCGGCCGCGCTGCAGGTCCTGGAGCAGAACGGCATCACGCCCGAGCAGGTGGACGCCATCGTGTACGCGACGGCATCGCCCGACCGGCTGCTGCCGTCGGCGGCGTGCGACCTTCAGGCGATCCTCGGCGCCACGAACGCTGCGGCCTTCGACGTCGGCGCGGCCTGCGCCGGCTTCGTCTACGCCTTGAACGTGGCCGAGGGGCTGATCGCATCGCAGCAGGCGGAGCGCATCCTGGTGATTGCGGCCGAGAAACTCACCAGCATCATGGACTGGACCGACCGCAGCACGGCGGTGCTGTTCGGCGACGGCGCGGGCGCCACCCTGATGACGCCGAGCGACGGCAAGCGCGGCATTCTCTCGTCCTACATGAAGTCCGACGGCACGCTCGCCGAGCTGCTGTACCGCCCGGGCGGCGGCGCCGCGCATCCGCCGAGTCCCGAGCTGCTCCAGGATCACAGCTACTACATCCAGATGGCGGGCCGCGAGGTGTTCAAGGCCGCGGTGCTGTCCATGGCGGACGCGTGCGACCACGCGCTCCAGCGCGCGGGCCTCACCAGCGACGACATCGACCTGCTCATCCCGCACCAGGCGAACATCCGCATCATCGAGGCGACGGCGAAGCACGCCGGCATGCCGATGGACAAGGTGTACGTCAACGTCGATCGCTTCGGCAACACGTCGGCGGCGTCGATCGCCATCGCGTTGGATGAGGCGGTGAAAAACGGACGGATCACGCCGGGCATGACCATCATGCTGGTGGCATTCGGCGCGGGCTTCACGTGGGCGAGCATGGTCGTGAAGTGGTAGCCACCGTCTGGCTCTGCCCCGGGCAGGGCGCGCAGAAGGTGGGGATGGGCAAGGACGTGGCGGAGCGGTTTCCCGCCGCGCGCGACGCCCTCCAGGCCATCGACGACGCGCTCAGTGTGCCGCTGTCGCGCTTGATGTTCGACGGACCGGAAGACGCGCTCACCCAGACCCACAACGCCCAGCCTGCGATCCTCGCGCACAGCGCGGCCGTGTTCGCCGTGGTGGGGCCCGCCGTGCGCGGCGCCGCCGCGGCGGCCGGGCACTCGCTGGGCGAATACTCGGCGTACGTGACCGCCGCCGCCCTCACGGCGCCCGCGGCGGCCAAGCTGGTGCGCCGCCGCGGCGAGCTGATGCACGACGCCGGCAAATCGCGCCCCGGCACCATGGCCGCGGTACTCGGCCTCGTGACCGTGGAGGTCGAAGCCGCGTGCCGCGAGGCGTCTACCGGGGACAGCGTCGCGGTGGCCGCGAACCTCAATGCGCCGGACCAGACCGTGATCTCGGGCGACCCCGACGCCGTGACGCGCGCGGGCGAGGGCTGCAAGGCGCGCGGCGCGAAGCGCGTGATCCCGCTCAAGGTGAGCGGCGCGTTTCATTCGCCCCTGATGGCGCCGGCCGCTCAGGCGCTGCGCGCGGCGCTCGACGCCGCGCCGTTTGCCGACCCGGCGTTTCCGGTCGTCGCCAATGCGACGGCGCAGCCCGTCACCGCCGCGGGCGAAGCCCGGCGCCTGCTCGCCGAGCAGTTGACTGCGCCGGTGCGGTGGGTGGCGTGCATGGAGCGCGCGGCGGCGCTCGCCGGCGCGGGCGCGCGCTTCATCGAGATCGGCCCGGGCGGCGTGCTCGCGGGGCTGCTCAAGCGCATCGTGCCGGGCGCCAACGTGGTGAGCCTGGGAACCGCGGACGAGGTGGCGAAGTTCTTGGAGGCCGCGTGAAGGTCGAGCTCGGCGGGAAGGTCGCCGTCGTCACCGGCGGCTCGCGCGGCATCGGCTTGGCCATCGCGCAGGCGCTCGCGGGCGCGGGCGCGAAGATCGCCGTGCTCGCCCGCGACGGCGCCCGGGCGCAGGACGCGGCCCGGGGGCTGGGCGGGGGCGCGCAGGGGTTCGCCTGCGACGTGAG
>DATLWA010000307.1:0-8306 GCA_035576905.1 Gemmatimonadales bacterium | reverse complement strand
CCACCACCGCGTCGAGCAGCGACTGCACGCCCTTGTTCTTGAACGCCGCGCCGCAGATCACGGGGACGACATGGCCGGCGAGCGTCGCCTTGCGGATCACAGTGCGGATTTCGGCTTCGGAAAGGGGCTGCCCTTCGAGATACTTGTGCAGGATCGCGTCGTCGTGCTCCACCACCGCCTCGAGCATCGTGTGACGCATCTCTTTGACGCGATCGGCCATGGCCGCAGGGATCGGGCCTTCGACGTACTTCTTGCCCAGCGTCTCGTCGTCGTAGACGATCTCGATCTGGCGCACCAGATCGATGATGCCCGTGAACAGCTCGCCCGAGCCGAGCGGCAGCTGGATCACGACCGGCTTGGCGCCGAGGCGGTCCTTGACCATGGCGACGCAGCGCTCGAAGTCGGCGCCGACGCGATCCATCTTGTTGACGAAGACGATGCGCGGCACGCCGTAGCGGTCGGCCTGGCGCCACACCGTCTCGGTCTGCGGCTCCACGCCGCCCACCGCATCGAGCACGGTCACGGCGCCGTCGAGCACGCGCAGGCTGCGCTCCACCTCGACGGTGAAGTCCACGTGGCCCGGCGTATCGATGATGTTGATGCGGAACTGCTGGTCGAAGCGGTTCCAGAAGGTGGTCGTGGCCGCGGACGTGATGGTGATGCCGCGCTCCTGCTCCTGCTCCATCCAGTCCATCGTGGCCGTACCGTCGTGCACCTCACCCAGCTTGTAGGTGCGGCCCGTGTAGTACAGGATGCGCTCGGTCGTAGTCGTTTTCCCGGCATCAATGTGGGCCATGATGCCGATATTCCGAATCTTTTCGAGCGGCGTCGTGCGAGCCATAACTCCCTTTATTCAGCAAAAACGCGGGGCGACCATGGCGCCCGTGATGGGCCGGTCTCGCTCCGCTCTCATCCGGGAGGCGTGCCTCCCTGGATGCGGTATTTTTTTCTTACGCTACCAGCGGTAATGCGCGAAAGCCCGATTGGCCTCCGCCATGCGGTGCGTGTCTTCCTTCTTCTTGATCGTCTCACCCTCGCCCTTCGAGGCGAGGATCATCTCCGCGGCGAGCCGCTCGGACATCGTCTTTTCGCGGCGCGCGCGCGAGTACTGAATCAGCCACCGCATCGCCAGCGCCGTACGGCGCTCGGGCCGCACTTCCACCGGCACCTGATACGTGGCGCCACCGACCCGGCGCGACTTCACTTCCAGGGCCGGCTTGGCGTTGGACAGCGCCTGCTTGAACACGTTCACGCCCGGCTGGCCGGTGCGCTGCTCGATCAGGTCCATCGCGCTGTAGAACACCCGCTCCGACAGCGACTTCTTGCCACGGTCCATCAGGTTGTTGACGAACTTGGAGACCGTCTGGCTATCGTAGCGCGGATCGGCCGGCACGGGCCGGCGGACCGCCTTCTTGCGTCGGCTCACTTCCCGGCCTCCTTGGGCCGCTTGGCACCGTACTTGGACCGCGACTTCTTGCGGTCGTTCACTCCGGCCGCATCCAGCGTGCCGCGAATGATGTGATAGCGCACGCCGGGCAGGTCCTTCACGCGCCCGCCGCGGATCATCACGATCGAGTGCTCCTGCAGGTTATGACCCTCGCCCGGGATGTAGGCCGTCACCTCGAAGCCGTTGGTGAGCCGCACGCGCGCGACCTTCCGCAGCGCCGAGTTCGGCTTCTTGGGCGTCGTGGTGTAGACCCGCGTGCACACGCCCCGCTTCTGCGGGTTGCTGCGCAGCGCGGGCGCCTTTTCCTTCTTGGCCACTTCCTTGCGGCCGTGCCGGACGAGCTGGTTGATGGTCGGCATGTCTTCCCTAAACTGAGTTCCCTATCGACTCCTGCCGATCCAAAAACCGGCGGGACAGACGTCAATCATAAGCGGGGACTTGGGGTTAGGTCAACGGGGGCTAATGCGCCGTCCGGGGCGACACCACCGATATCGCACGCGTGGTCTGGCTCGTCCGGCCCTGGTCGTCCTTGACCGTGACCACCAGGACGTAATCGCCGGCGGCATCGGCCGGCAGCTCGATAGACACGTATTCCAGGGCCCTGCCGTCCGCCGCCAGGGGGCGGTCCGAGTCCCATTCCAGGGTCACCCCCTGGGTGGGCGCCTTGGCCCCGCCCACTCGCCCCAGCAGCCGGACCAGCAACGGCTTGGCGGTCACGTCCTGCACGGTGACGGCCACGTGGTAGCGGCCCGTTCCTTTATCTGTGGGTTTCAGACCGTAGGTCTCCCACACGAGCCAGACATTCGACCCCGGCGTCACCGTCATGGTGCGGCTGGGTTGCAACAGCAGGTCCCGCCAGGTGAGCGATGGGGCGTCGGTTCTGGGATTCAACGCGTGCGCCACCAGCAGGTCGGACATGGTCAGGGTGTCGGCGCGCCACGCGGGCATGGTCATCGTATCGCGCGCCGTGGCCGCTCCACCCACGCCCGGGGAGTACGCCTCTACGTCGTAGGAGTAGCGCCCGGCCGCGAGCGGCACGCGGTAAGAGAGCGCCAATCCCTCGCCTGGCACGTAGCGCCCCACCTGTTTCGCGGCCACGGGGAAGCCCGCGGTATCACTGAAGACGAACAAGCCCGCGGTGACGGAATCGCCGGGCGGCAGGGCCATCTGCTGCGCCGGGACCAGGCCGAAGATGGCGAGCGTCGTGGCGCCGGGGATTTCGGCCTTGAACCGCGCCGCCTGCAACGGGAGGCGGTAGGTCTTGGGCGCGAGTTTCGACGCGAACGTCAAGGGCGACTTCTTGCGGAGCTGAGTGGCGTAGTCTTCCGCCGGGGCGTCACGCATGTAGCGCGGCACCCGCATGCCGGCATGCTGCTCGAAGATCATCGACGGCCGGTCCATCGCGTACGTCCAGAACAGCCAGCGCCCGCCCGACGCAGCGGATTCGTTCCCGACACCCGCCGGCGGCTCGCAGGCGCCGGCGTTGCCGCCGACGTCGGCGCCGGTACAGTCGAGGAACGCTTGCGCGGCGGCCTGCTGGGTCGCGCCCAGCACTTTGCCCGCGTCACCATCGAACTGCGTCACCATCGCCGGCCACCCGTAGCGGACCAGCGCGTCGCCCACCGGCGTTTCGGGACCCGTCACCTCGGCTTCGCGGTCGTGCAGCACGAGCAGCGCGTAGGCCACCCGGGTGCGGTAGTCGAGCTCCACCTCGTTGTACGGTGCGGTCCACAGCGGCCGCGCGCGGTTCCAGAAATCGGGGACCGAATCGAGCCCCGCGGGCAGGTGGGTGAACCAGCGGGCGAGCGAATCGGGCAGCTGGGGAATCGCCGCGTCGAAGAGCGAGTCCGCATAGGCGGCATGGCCCGACCGCTCGGTCGCGAGGGCCACCACAATTCCGAACAATCCGGGCTCCACGCCGCGCCTCGCGATCTGATTCGCGAACGTCGCCAATTCCTCCCATTCGCCGGCCAGCGCCAGCTCCCGGGCGTAGCGCTCCGCGGCCTCCTGGCTGCGCGGGTCGTAGGTCAGGACACGGCTGTAGAGGCGCAGCAAATTCGCGCGCCGTTCGTCCAGGTTCTCGTCGAGCCGCGGCGCACTCTTGAGCGCCTCATTGAACGCGGCAGGGTGGATGTAGTTCTCGCAGAAGGCCCCGATGGCGGAGCAGGACGGGGTCGTGACCCCCAGGCCGGCGGGGTTCTTGAGCCAGCGCTGGCGATCCACCATGTCCTGGAAATAGCGAGCGCGCTGCAGGTCGAGCGCCGCGAGCAGCTGCGGGTCGGCGGAGTCGGGGTACTGTTCGGCGAGCGCGAGGGCTTTCTGGATGGCGCGCTGGGCGTCGACCTGCACACCGCCGATTTTCCGCAACAACACGCCGTACTCGAGCCAGGCCACCGCGTCGCGCGGGTGCAGCACCACGGCGCGATCGAGCAGCCGCTGCGCCTGCTCGCGCAGGACGTAGTTGCGGTGCGTGCCCTTGAACCTCGCCGCCCGGCTGATGGCGCGCCCGGCGTGGAACAGCGCCTGGAAATCGTTGCCGCACTCGTGATTCATCGTGCGCGCGAAGCCCGCCGCCCGGTTGGGTGCGGTGTCCACTGCGGCCGCCACCGAATCGCTCAGCATGGCGCACTTGGAGATCGGGCGCGGCGCGGCCGAAGTTGCGAGCTGCAGCAGGAGGACGGCGGGAATCATGGATTAATGATACCGAAAACACGCAGCGCCCGGGATCGCTCCCGGGCGCTGCGTTCCGTTATGACTCCGCTTCCACTTCCTCCACGATCGGCGCGAGGCCGGTCAGGGGCTCGGCGGGCGGCGGCGGCGGCTGGAAATCCGGCGGCGGCTCCACTTCAATGTCGTGGTACCGGTAAATGCCGGTACCCGCCGGAATCAGGTGGCCGATGATGATGTTCTCCTTGAGACCCAGCAAGTCGTCCCGCGCGCCGCGGATGGCGGCGTCGGTCAGCACGCGCGTGGTCTCCTGGAACGACGCCGCCGAAATGAACGACTGCGTCGTGAGGCTCGCCTTGGTGATCCCCAGGAGCAACGGCTCGCTTGTGGCCGGCTTGCCGCTCTTCTTCACGGCCCGCGCATTCGCCTCGCGGAACGTGAGCTTGTCCACGTGCTCGCCTTCGAGCGACTCCGTGTCGCCCGGATCCACGACTTTCACTTTCTGCAGCATCTGGCGCACGATCACGCCGATGTGCTTGTCGTTGATCTTCACGCCCTGGAGCCGGTACACCTCCTGCACTTCGTTCAAGAGGTATTCCTGCACCGCGCGGGGACCCTTGATCCGCAGAATGTCGTGCGGATTGACCGGACCCTCGGTGAGACGGTCGCCCGCCCGCACCCGGTCGCCTTCGTGCACGCGCAAGTGCTTGCCCGCGGGCACCTCGTACAGCTGCGGTTCACCCTCTTCGGGGTGCACGTAGATCTCGCGCTTGCCGCGCTTGATGTCGCCGAAGCGGACGGTGCCGTCCACCTCGGAGATGGTCGCCGGATCCTTCGGCCGCCGGGCCTCGAACAGCTCGGCCACGCGCGGCAGGCCGCCGGTGATGTCGCGCGTCTTGTACGCCTCGCGGCTCACCTTGGCCAGCACCAACCCCGCGTACACCTCCTGGCCGTCCTCGACGGTCAGCTGGGCGCCCTCGGGGATCACGAAGTCGCGCAGGCGCTTCTCCTTCTCGCCCTTCTTCTGCACCACCTCGATGTGCGGGTGGAGCTTCTTCTCGCGATCCTCGATGATCACGCGCTGGCGCCGGCCCGTGATTTCGTCCAGCTCCTCGCGCACCGTCTCGTCATCGACGATGTCGACGAACCGCACCACGCCCGGCACATCGGTGAGAATCGGGTTGGTGTACGGGTCCCACGTGAACAGGATGCCGTCCTTGGGCACGCGCGCACCGTCTTCGACGATCAGCGTGGCGCCGAGCGGCACGTGGAAGCGCGAATGCACCGCGACCTTGGCGAGGTTCACCTTCTCGCCCGCGGGCACCGCTTTGAGGGTCAGCTCGCCCTCGTAGCTCGTGACGATCTTCGTGCCTTCGGGCGTGGTGACGAACACCAGCCGGTCGCCGTACTCGATCACGCCCTCGACCTTGGTCTTGCGCACCGTCTGCTCGGCGATACGCGCCGCCGTGCCGCCGATGTGGAAGGTCCGCAGGGTGAGCTGCGTGCCCGGCTCGCCGATCGACTGCGCGGCGAGAATGCCCACGGCCTCGCCCAGGTCCACCATGTCCATGGTGGCGAGGTTGCGGCCGTAGCACATGCGGCAGATGCCGCGCCGCGCTTCGCAGGTGAGCACCGAGCGGATGCGCACGGCCTCGATCCCCGCGTCCTCGATATGCGCGGCCGTCTCCTCGGCGATCAGCTGCCCCGCTCCGACCAGGACCTTCGGATCGCCGTCCTCGTCCAGCTCGTGCGGATCGAACACGTCCTCAGCCGCGACGCAGCCGACGATGCGCTCGCGCAGCGGCTCGATGATGTCCTCGCCTTCCTTCAGCGCGGCCATCTCGAGACCCAGGATCGTGCCGCAGTCCTCCTCGGTGACCGTGACGTCCTGCGCCACGTCCACGAGGCGGCGCGTCAGATACCCGGCGTCCGCCGTCTTCAACGCCGTGTCGGCCAGACCCTTGCGGGCGCCGTGCGTCGAGATGAAGTACTCGAGCACCGACAGGCCTTCGCGGAAGTTCGACTTGATCGGGCTCTCGATGATTTCACCGATGCCGCCCGTCAGCTTTTTCTGGGGCTTGGCCATCAGGCCGCGCATCCCCGCCAGCTGGCGGATCTGGTCGCGCGAGCCGCGGCTCCCGGAGTCGAACATCATGAACACCGGGTTGAAGCCGCCCTTGGACTTCTTCATCGTCAGGACCATCGCCTCGGCGATGTCGTTGTTGGCGTGGGTCCAGGCGTCGATGACCTTGTTGTAGCGCTCGCCGAAGGTGATCTGCCCCGTGGCGTACGCGCGCTGGAACCGCTCCACCCGCGCTTCGGCGTCGTGCAACAGCGGCGCCTTCTCGGCCGGGATCTCCAGATCCTCGATGCCGATCGACACCCCGCCGATCGTGGCGTAACGGAACCCGAACTCCTTCAACGCGTCCAGGAACTGCACCGTGGGCGCAAGGCCGGCGCGCCGGTAGCTCTCGAACACGAGCTCCGACAGGTCGCGCTTGCGCATGCCCTTGTTCTGGTAACCCACCTCGCGCTTCAAGTCGTCCGGCAGGATCGAGTTGAAGATCACGCGGCCCGCCGTGGTGCCGATCCACTGCGTCTTGCCCTGCGGCGGCTCATACAGGAACTGCACCGGCGAGTGATAGATCAGGCGCTTGGTGGCGAGCCCCATCTCGAGCTCGGCCAACGAGCCGACGCGCGGCGCCTTGCCCACCGCCGCTTCGAAGTCGGCCGGCTCCTTGGTCAGGAAGTAGCAGCCCAGCACCATGTCCTGCGACGGCTCGGCCACCGGCCGGCCGTCGGAGGGCTTGAGGATGTTGTTGGACGAAATCATCAGCAGCCGCGCCTCGAGCTGGCTCTCGAACGAGAGCGGCACGTGCACGGCCATCTGGTCGCCGTCGAAGTCCGCGTTGAACGCCGCGCAGACCAGGGGGTGGATGCGGATCGCCTTGCCTTCCACCAGCACCGGCTCGAACGCCTGGATGCCCAGGCGGTGCAGCGTCGGCGCGCGGTTGAGCAGCACCGGGTGGTCCTGAATGATCTCTTCCAGGATCTCGAACACCTCGGCGCTTTCCTTCTCCACGATCTTCTTGGCGCGCTTCACCGTCTCGGCGATGCCCTTCTCCACCAGCTTGTGGATGATGAACGGCTTGAACAATTCCACCGCCATCGCCTTGGGCAGGCCGCACTGGTGCAGCCGCAGCTCGGGACCGACCACGATCACCGAGCGGCCCGAATAATCCACGCGCTTGCCGAGCAGGTTCTGGCGGAACCGGCCCTGCTTGCCTTTGAGCATGTCGGACAGCGACTTGAGCGGCCGCTTGCCGCGCCCGCGAATCGCCTTGGAGCGGCGGCCGTTGTCGAACAGCGCGTCCACCGCCTCCTGCAGCATGCGCTTCTCGTTGCGCAGAATGACCTCCGGCGCCCGGTGCAGGATCAGCTTCTGCAGCCGGTTGTTCCGGTTGATCACGCGGCGGTAGAGATCGTTCAAGTCCGACGTGGCGAAGCGCCCGCCGTCGAGCGGCACGAGGGGCCGCAGGTCGGGCGGAATCACCGGCACCACGTCGAGAATCATCCAGCGCGGGTCGTTGCGCAGCTCGCCCACCTGGCCCGAGTTGCGGAACGCGTCCACGATCTTGAGCCGCTTCAGCATCTGCTTCTTGCGATGCTGGCTCGTCTCCGTGGCCACCGACTCCTTCAGCTCGTCGGACAACTTGTCGATGTTGAGCTTCTCGAGCAGCGACCGCACGGCCGGCGCGCCGATGTCCGCCTTGAACGCCTGGTCGCCCTCGGCCTTCGCCTTCTGGCGCAGCTCGAGGTAGCGGTCCTCGTCGATCAGCTCGCGGACCTCCACCTCCTGCTCGCCCGGCTCGATCACCACGTAATTCGTGTAGTAGATCACCCGCTCGAGATCACGCAGCGTGAGGTCGAGCAGATTGCCCATCGGCGACGGCAGCGTCTTGAAGAACCAGATGTGCGCCACCGGCACGGCGAGCTCGATGTGACCCATGCGCTCGCGGCGCACCTTCGACAGCGTCACCTCGACGCCGCAGCGGTCGCAGACGATGCCCTTGTGCTTGATCCTCTTGTATTTGCCGCAGTTGCATTCCCAATCGCGGGTCGGCCCGAAGATCTTTTCGCAGAAAAGACCGTCTTTTTCGGGTTTGAACGTGCGATAGTTGATCGTCTCCGG
>DATLWA010000306.1:0-12406 GCA_035576905.1 Gemmatimonadales bacterium | reverse complement strand
CCAACATCGTGGGCCGCCCCATGGCGGCGCTGCTGCTCCAGAATGGGCCCGGCGGCAACGCCACGGTGACGGTCTGTCACTCCAACACCCGTGACATCGGCTCCATCACGCGTCAGGCCGACATCCTGATCGTGGCCATCGGCAAGCCCGAGTTCGTCACCGGCGACATGATCCGGCCCGGCGCCGTGGTGATCGACGTCGGCACCACGCGCGTGGATGACCCCAGCAACAAGCGCGGCTACCGCATCGCGGGCGACGTGAAGTTCGCCGAGGCGAAGGACGTGGCGGGTCTCATTACACCGGTGCCGGGCGGTGTCGGACCGATGACCATCACCATGCTGCTCTACAACACGGTCCAGGCGGCGGAGCAGTGGGCCGCGGCCTGAGCTTCGACTTCGGGTCCGCGGTCGCCGCCGAGGGCGCGTGGACCGTCGGCCAGGTGACGCGCCGCGCCCGCGACGTGATCGAAGCGGGCCTGCCGCCCCTGTGGGTGCGCGGCGAGATCACGGGATTCAAAGCCTACCAGAGCGGCCATTGGTACTTCACCCTGCGCGACGCCGGGGCGCAGCTGCGCTGCGTCATGTGGGGCAGCGAGAACCGCCGCCTGCCGGCGCCGCCGGATGATGGATTGCAGGTGTTCGTGTTCGGGCGGCCCACGGTGTGGGAAGAGCGCGGCGAGCTGCGGCTCCGCGTCATGGAGCTGCTCTCGACCGAAGCGGGAGGCTTGGGGCAGGTCGCCTTCGAGAAAGCCAAGGCCGCACTCGCCAAGGACGGCTTACTCGATCCCCAGCGCAAACGCGCGCTGCCGTCCTATCCTCGCCGCATCGCGATGATCACGAGCGTGGACGGCGCGGCGCTGCGCGACGTGATGGCGGTCCTGGCCCGCCGCTGGCCCGCAGCCGAGCTGTTGGTTCTGCCCACCAAAGTGCAGGGTGAGAACGCCGCCGGCGAAGTGCGCGCCGCGCTGGCGCTGCTCGGCCGTCTCGAAGGCGTGGACGTAGCGATCGTGGGACGCGGCGGCGGCGGCAAGGAAGACCTCTGGGCGTTCAACGACGAGCGCCTGGCGCGCGCTGTCGCGGCTGCGCCCGTGCCCATCATCTCCGCGGTCGGCCACGAAACCGACGTGACGCTGTGCGACCTGGTCGCCGATGTCCGCGCCGCCACGCCGTCCGCCGCCGCCGAGGCCGCCACGCCCGATCGCTTAGAGCTGCTGGGCCACCTCGATCATCTGGGGAATCGCCTCGCCCGCGGCTTGTCCGGCCGTTCGGACCGCGCCCGCGAGCGACTGGCCCGCTCGGGCGATCGCATCATGGGCGCCCTGGAGCGCCGCATCGAGCGGTTAGGCCATCGCGTGGCGGAGTTGGCGGGCCGGCTCGACGCGTTGTCGCCGCTGAAAGTCCTGGAGCGCGGCTACGCCGTGGCGCGCGACGCGCGCGGCGCGGTGCTGCGGCGCGTGGAGCAGTTCACGCCGGGGCTCGCGTTCCGGCTGCGGGTCACGGACGGTGAAGTGCCCGCCAAAGTGCGGGAGTCGTGATGGCGCAGCCCACAGATTTCGGCGCCGTGCTCGAACGCCTCGAGAAAATCGTGCGGCAGCTCGAGTCGGAGGATCTCGACCTCGACGGCGCCCTGAAGCTGTTCGAAGAAGGCGTCGAGCGGCTGCGCGAAGCGCGCGACCGGCTCGCGGCGGCCGAGCTCAAAGTCAAACAGGTGCTGACGGACCAGGCGGGACGCGTGCGGCTTGACGACGTCGACGGCTGACCCCGGCCTCGCCCGTTACCTCGGCGCGGCGCGGTCCCGGGTGGATGCCGTGCTGGCACACTGGGGGGCGCGCGCCGAGGAGTGGTGGCCGGGGCGCGTCGCCGCGGCGGTGCGCTACAGCCTGCTCAGCGCCGGGAAGCGGCTCCGGCCCACACTGGTGTTCGCGAGCTACGAGGCGCTCGGCGGCACGGCGTCCGCCATCGCCGAGCTGGCCGCCGCCGTCGAAGTGGTCCACGCCTACTCGCTGGTGCACGACGATCTCCCCTGCATGGACGACGACGACCTGCGGCGCGGCCGGCCTACCACCCACCGCGCCTTCGACGTCGTCACCGCCACGCGCGCGGGCTATCACATGGTAGCCCTCGCGGCGCGGGTGCTGGGGGGCGGGCTTACGGATCTGGCGCTGCCGCCCGAGCGCAGCCGCGACATCGCGCTCGAGCTGTTCCGCGCCGCCGGCGCCGGCGGCATGATCGGCGGCCAGGCGCTGGATCTCGAAGCCGAGCGCCGCGATCTGACGCGCGCCGAGCTGGAGGAGGTCCACGCGCGGAAGACCGGCGCGCTGATCGCCGCGTCCTGTGTGATCGGCGGCCTGGCCGCGCCCGACGCGCCGCCGGCCCGGATCGAGGCGCTGCGCGAGTACGGTCGCGCCATCGGCCTGGCTTTCCAGATCGCCGACGACGTGCTCGACGCCACCGGCACGTCGGAGACCCTCGGCAAGACCGCGGGCCGCGACGCGGCGCTCGCCAAATCGACGTTCGTGACGCTGTTGGGCGTAGGCGGGGCGCGGGCGGAGGCCGAACGCCTGGCCGCGCAGGCCGTAGACCGACTGCGGGCCGGGGGGTTAGTTTCCCCTACATTGGTGGGACTCGCCCACTACATCGTCACCCGGCCCAACTGACATGGCGCTGCTCGACAAGATCCACGGACCCGACGACCTGAAGCACCTGTCGCGCCAGGAGCTCCAGCCCCTCGCCGACGAGGTGCGCCAGCGCCTGATCGACGTGGTGTCGCAGACCGGCGGCCACATCGGCGCGGGCCTCGGCGTGGTCGAGCTGACCGTCGCCCTGTTGTACGCCTTCGAATCGCCGCGCGACAAGATCGTCTGGGACGTGGGCCACCAGGGCTACCCCTGGAAGATTCTGACCGGGCGCAACGCGCAATTCCCGACACTGCGCCAGGCGAGCGGCCTCTCCGGCTTCCTGCGCCGCACCGAGAGTCCCCACGACCAGTTCGGCGCCGGCCACGCCGGCACCGCGCTCTCGGCTGCGTTCGGCATGGCCACGGCGCGCGATCTCAAGGGTGAGGACTACAAAGTGGTGGCCGTCGTGGGCGACGGCGCGTTCACCTGCGGCTTGCCCTACGAAGCGATGAACAACGCCGGGCACTCCGGCCGCGACGTGATCCTCGTCCTGAACGACAACGGCATGTCGATCGCGCCCAACGTGGGCGCCATCAACAAGTATCTCGGATCGATCATCGCGAATCCCGTGACGGTGCGCATCCGTGAGCGCGTCAAGGCGATGATCGAAAAGGCGTCGCACCTGGTGGGCGGCCCCAAGCTGGTCGAGTTCGCGCGCACGGTCGAAGAGAGCATCAAGAATCTGTGGTCGCCGGGGATGCTGTTCGAGGAGCTCGGCTTCCGCTACTTCGGACCGATCGACGCGCACAACATCGATCATCTGCTGCAGACCTTCGAGATCGTGAAGAGCTTGAAGGGGCCGCGCGTGGTGCACGTGATCAGCCAGAAGGGGAAGGGCTTCCCGCTGCCCGAGCCCGATCTCGAGAAATACCACGCGCGCGCGCCGTACGATCCCGTCACCGGGCAGCTCAAGCCGGTCAAGCCGGGCCTGCCGCAGTGGACCAAGGTGTTCGGCGAGGCGATCACGCAGCTCGCGGCCGAGTATCCGTCGCTGGTCGCGGTCACCGCCGCGATGCCGTCGGGCACCGGCACCAACATCTTCCAGAAGAAGTGGCCCGAGCGGTTCTTCGACGTGGGCATCGCCGAGGCGCACGCGACCACGTTCGCGGCCGGGCTCGCCACGCAGGGCATCCGGCCTGTCGTCGCCATCTATTCGACGTTCCTGCAGCGCGCCTACGACTCGATCATTCACGACGTCGCCATCCAGAAGCTGCCGGTGATCTTCTGCATGGATCGCGCGGGGATGGTGGGCGAAGACGGCCAGACGCACATGGGCCTGTACGACATCGCGTACATGCTGGCGGTGCCGCACATGACGGTGACGGCGCCCAAGGACGGCGCCGAGCTGATCGGCCTGCTGCGCTGCGCCATGGAGCACACCGACGGGCCGTTCGCGCTGCGCTATCCGCGCGACAAGGCGCCGGGTGAAGCGCCACCCGCCGCCGAAGTGGCGCCCATCGCCTACGGCTCGTGGGAAGTGCTGCGCAAGGGCAAGGACTGCGCGCTGCTCGCCGTCGGCGTGATGTGCCAACCCGCGCTCGCCGCCGCCGAGGCGCTCGCGGCCGACGGCCTCGACGTCACCGTGGTGAACTGTCGCTTCCTGAAGCCGATGGATCGCGCGCTGCTCGAGACGCTGACGCACGATCACAAGCGCTTCGTGACCATCGAAGACGGCGTCGTGACCAACGGGTTCGGCGCGTCCGTCGCCGCCCTGATGCAGGTCGCGGCGCCCGATATGCGCGTGATCGCGCTGGGCGCGCCCGACCGCACCTTCGAGCACGCCCCGCGCGCGCAGCAGCTCGCCGAGGTCGGTCTCACCGCCGACGGGATCGCCGCGCGCGTGCGCGCGCTCGCCTCCGAGGAGTCCCTCACCGCGCCATGAAGGTCGGGGTCGTCGGGAATCCGAGCTACCGCGACCTCGGGAGCATCCTGGCGCAGCTCGCCGCCGCGGGCCCGCGGCACGGCTTCACGTATTTCGCCGAAGAGCGCCTCCGCGATATCTGGCCCGCGCCTAAGCCCGAGCTGCTGAACGGCGCCGCGCCGCTCGACTGTCTCGTCACGCTGGGCGGCGACGGCACGCTGCTGCGCGGCGCGCGCACCCTGCAGAGCGGCAACACACCGATCCTCGGCGTCAATCTTGGTCGCGTGGGATTTCTCACCACGGCATCGGTGCAGAACCTCGAATGGGCGCTCGATGCCCTCGTCCGCGGCGCCTACGCCACGGAGGCGCGACTGGCGCTCGTGCCGATGATCGTCGACAAGCACGGCAAGAGCCGGCGGGAAGCCACGTCGTTGAACGACGTCGTGCTGCACAAGGGCGGCGTCGCGCGCGTGGTGCGCTTCCGCGTGTCGGTGGACGGCGATGAGGTCGGGCAGTACTCGGCCGACGGCATCGTCGTGGCGACGCCCACGGGATCCACCGCCTACTCGCTCTCGGCCGGCGGCCCGATCGTCGTGCCGGGCGTCGACGCGCTGGTGGTCGCCGCGATCTGCCCGCACACCCTCGCGGTGCGGCCGCTGGTGGTGCCCGCGTCCGTGACGGTCACGATCGAGCCGATCCCGCCCTGGACCGAAGAGGTGCTGGTGTCCTTCGACGGCCAGGTGGGCACGACGATCCAGCCGGGCGAGCGGCTCGTCGTGCAGCGTGCCGAGCAGCCGGTCTTACTGGTCCGTCTCGGCCCCGAGGGCTTCTTCGCGCGCCTGCGCCGCAAGCTGCAGTGGGGGGATCTCACCGACCGCGAGCGCCGCTGATGCTGCGCGAGCTCCGCGTCCGGGATCTCGCGGTCATCGCCGACGTCACACTGCCGCTCCAATCTGGTCTCAACGTCCTCACCGGCGAAACCGGCGCGGGCAAGTCGATGCTCGTGGACGCGCTGTCGCTGCTCTTGGGCGAACGTGCGTCGGCGGACGCCGTGCGACCGGGAGCGGAGAAGACGGTCGTGGAAGGCGCGTTTGAGCTGGACCCCGGGACCCTCGGGCGCCTATTGCCGCCCTTTGCCGCCCTGGGGGTGGATGCGGGGGAGGGGATGTTGATCATCAAACGCGAGGTCTATCCCGAAGGCCGCTCGCGCGCCTGGGTGAACGGCAGCCCGACCACGGTGGGCGTACTGGCCCAGCTGGGCGCGCTGTTGGTGGACCTCCACGGCCAGCACGAGACGCAGTCGTTACTCCGGCCCGACGCTCAGCGCGACATGCTCGATGCGTTTGCCGGCGCCGAGGTCGAGCGGGCCGCGGTGCGCGACGCGCACGAGCGCTGGCACGGGCTCGTCGAGCGGGAAAGCACGCTGCAGGCGAAGCATGATGAGGTCCGTCGCAAGGCGGACTACCTGCGGCACGTGGTGCAGGAGATCGAGCGCGCCGCCCCCAAGCACGGCGAGGACGAGCAGCTGGAGATCGACGCCAAGCGCCTCGCCCACGCCGACGAGCTGGGCCGCCTGGCCCGCGAGCTGGAGCACGCGCTCGACACGGCGGGGCTCGTGCGCGCGACGAAGCTGCTCGCCAGTCTGCAGAAGCTCGACACGTCGGTCGCGGGCTGGCAGGAGCTGCTCGATGGCGCATTCGCCAACGTCCAGGAGCTCGCCGCCGCCGCGCGCGACTACGCGACCGGCATCGAGGCCGACCCGGCGCGCCTCGCGACCCTGGAGCAGCGGCGCGACGTGTTGTTCCGGCTCCAACAGAAGTACGGCCCCAGCCTGGCCGACGTACTCGCCACGCGCGACCGCTCGGCGGCGGAGCTGGACGTCCTCGATACCGCGGACCTCGATCTGCGCAACCTGGCCGAGGAGCGCTCCCGCGCGGAAGCGGACTTCAGGCGCGCCTGCGGCGCTCTGACCCAGAAGCGGACCAGCGCAGCCAAGCAGCTCTCCAAGGCGGTCACGGAGCTGTTGCCATCACTGGGTATGCCGTCCGGAAATTTCGCGAGCCGTCTGGTCCCGCTCTCCACTGCCCACGCTTTTGGTGCCGAATCGGCGGTATTCGAGATCCAGCTCAACACCGGTCTCGACGCCCGGCCGCTGGCGCGCGTCGCCTCCGGCGGCGAGCTGTCTCGCCTGATGCTGGCGTTGAAGGTGGTGCTGGCGCAGCACGACGCCGTCCCGACGCTCGTGTTCGACGAAGTGGATCAGGGCATCGGCGGTGAGGTGGGCGGCCGCGTGGGCGAGGCGTTGGCGACGGTGGCGCGGAGTGGCGGGCGTCAGGCGCTCGTAATCACCCACCTGCCGCAAATCGCGGCCTACGCCGACCACCACGTCGTCGTGGCCAAGGGCGCGCAGGGCGGCGTCGCCACGAGCGACGTCGCCGTGGTGCAGGGCGAGGCGCGCCGCCGCGAGGTGGCGCGGATGTTGGGTGATCCCGACATGGCGACGGCGTTGTCGCACGCCGCCGAGCTGCTCAGAACAGCCGGCGCGAAGTCCGCATCACCAGCCGGAACACCGTCGCCGCGGGGACGTCCGAGCCCCCGGCGCTGACCGTCTGCTCGATGGACAGGCCGCCCTCGAACAGCCCGCCCGCGTAGGTCGCTGCGACGCCCATCCGCGTGTAGCGGGTCGCCGTGCCGGCATCGAGGATCGCCGCCGACGCCGGCGCGCCGAGGCGCGCCGCCAGGTTCACCGAGTCCTGGGTGGTCTGGAACGTGTAGCTGTCCCGCCCCTTCGTGAAGAACCCCGCCGTGATGCCGACCGCAAAGAAGCGGTTGAAGCGATACATCGGAGCGATATCCGCGGCCACGTAGTCGCCCGGGTCCCAGCGCAGGGCGGCGTCCGCGGCGAGCGGTGCGAAGAATGCCAGGGGCGGGGCGACCAGGCGCGACCGCGTCCCCTGCGCCTGCTGCGCGCCGCGCAGTGACAGGTTGAGCCACAATCGCCCGAGACTCAGCTCCTGCGTGAGTCGCGCTTCGAGGTCGAGTTGATGATCGCCGGTCGACAGATCGAACGGGTCGCGGGGGGAATCCCGGTGTCCCGTGGGCAGCCGCATGACGCCGCTGATGGCCGCGATGTAGCGCGGCGTGACGATCGCGCGATACGTCGCCGACAGCTCGACGTCGCCGAGCCACCACTGGTAGAACTTCGGCGTATCCTCGAAGACGTGGCTTCCCAGGCCCACGGACTCGTCCTGCAGCAGGCTCTCGAACGCGCCGCCGTCCAGTCGCTGGCTGGGGAGCAGGAATCCAGTCGTGAAGCCCGCCACCGTGTCGTTGGCGAGTTGCTGCTGGATCTGCGCGACGCTCGCCGCGATCGCCTTGCCGCCGTCGGAGGAGTCAGTGGGCAGGAACGGGGCGTACCCGCCCGCGCCCGGCCCGTAGCTCGCGTCGTAGAGCGCCTGCCGTACGCTGTGTCCCTGGGCTGACAGCTGCTGGGCCGCCACGCACGCGGCGCCGCTCCCGGGACAGCCGTAGTGACCCGTTGCGATGTTCTGATCGAGCCGCGCCAGCGTGCTGTCGAATTCAGCGAAGAACGCGTTGAAGGCGGTCGGGTCGCCCCCGCGCGGATTGGCGCCGAGGTTGGCGGTGGCGCTGTCGAGCCGGAAATGCTCGCGCACGCGCACCCGCTCGAGCGGCACCATGACGCCGACGGCGAGACGCTTGGTGATGCCGTAATCCAGCGTGATGGGCAGGATCCGCCGCTCCGAGCGCACGAACAGCGCGCCGCGGCCGAGACTCGCGACAAAACCAGGCAGGCCGCCCGCCGTGCGCACGTCCTGCTGCAACCGGGTCACAGCGGGAATCGTCCCGCCGGCGCTGTCGCCGGTGAGGAACCATCCCAGCGGGCGGCGCGTGCCGGACCAAAACGCATCGTCCCACGCCTCGATCTTGGGATCGAAGCTCAGCCGCACCCGGCCGGGCGCGGGAATGTCGGTACGCTCCACCGCCTGGGCGGGGAGCGTCGCCGCCGCGCCGAGCGCGACGAGCAAGAACGGGAGGATGCGTGGCACGGGTCGCATTAGCAGAACGGCACCCGGGAAGCTCCGGGTGCCGTTTCGCTTACCCCACAGCCGGGCGCGCGTTCGTCAGGGGATCGCGACGAGCGACGTGCCGTACTTCGCGTTGGTCGCGGCGATCAGCGCGTTCGCGATCAGTTTGTGCGACAGGCCCGTCGGGTGCACGCCGTCGCGGCTGAAGTAGTTGCCGAACGGCGCCGTGACGGACGCCGCGCCGGTGGTGGTCGGGAACGGCGGAATGGAGCCGGCGGGCAGCGCCGTGAACAGCGCGTTGGGATCGAAGTACGCGTAGCCGCGCGCGGTCGCCTGCGACTGGATCAGGCCGTTGTACTGCGTGACCGCGCGCACCAGCAGCTGCAGCTCGCGCGGCTGCACCGTTTGCGTCTCGGTGCAGGCGAGCGTGTAGGTGTTACCGGGATTCGCGCGCGCCAGCCCGATCAGACCCAACCCGAACTGGAACGGCACCAGCACCGAGTCACCCTTGCCGCCGAGGCTCGAGGGCGCGCAGTTGGCGCCGACCAGGAAGTTGGTCGGGAAGGGCGAAGGGGGCGTGTTCTTGATCGCGAAGTACACCTGCCCCCGCGAGAAGAACGGGATCAGCGTCACGTTCGCCACGCCGATCAACACGCCCTTGCCGCTCGCGGGCGTGGCATCGATCGAGTCGAGCACCGCCTTGTAGCGGTTCGCGAAGTGCGTGCTGTCGGTGATCAGCGTCGTGTCGCCCGCATTGGCGCCGTTGGTCGCGGCGCCGAGTACGTCGTTATTGCCCAACCAGACGGTGATGAACGTCGGGTTCACCCGCTGCATCATCTGCGACTGCGTCAGCCCGCCCAGGAAGAACGTCGTCAACGCATTGGAGTTGGACGCGGTATCCAGGTTGCTGGTGCCGTCCATCACCTCGGCGCCCGGCACGGCGACGTCGTTGATGTAGGGCGGCGGCACCGGCTGCGGCTTGCGCAGCGCGCACGTGGTCGCCGTGCCGCCACCGACGCGGTGCGGCGTGCCCGAGGCGCGGAACAGCGTGTCGATCGGCGGCGGGCAGCCCGGCCGGCTCATCAGGGGCTGGAAGAACGGCGTCTGCATGCGACCGGCCAGCAGGTTGGCGTACGACTGCACCTGCGTGCTGTCGTTGATACCCGCCGACTGGAACCCCGCGGTGATCGAATTGCCCATCGACACGTAGCGCGTGAACAACGGATCGACCGGCTGGATGGTCACGGGCCGGAACAGCTCGTCATTGTGGCAGGCGACGACTCCGAGCAGGAGCCCGAGCATCGCCGTACCGATCAGCTTGGTGGTGCGCAGCATGGCGGTCAGTGCCTCTCGCTCAGAAGGTGTAGGACAGGCCGAGGCCGAACAGATTCGCGCCGAACTGGTACAGGCCGTTGTTGAACGCCGTGTACGCGCGGCCGCGCCGGTCGTTCTGCTTGATGAACTGGTAGGCCACATCGACGTGCAGTCCGCTCGTCAGCTCGCCGCCGTATCCGATCGTGAATTCGTTGCGCGGTCCCTCCGGCAGGAGCGGCGTGACCGTCTGCACCGGCGCCGCCGCCGTGTGGTGGAGATAGCCGAGCCGGAACGTCGACTTGGCGCTGCGCGCGTACTCGAGCCCCGTACGAATCGCGTGGCTGTCCCTGTAGCCTTCATACAGTGTGCGATCAGGCGTCAACGGGTTCGCGAAGTTGATCGTCAGCGAGCTGAACCAGCCCCACACGATCTGCTGGTACTCCCCCATGAAGGTCCACTGCGGCCGGACCTTATAGGCGAAGCCGATCGTGCCCTGGTCGGGCATTGTGACCGTGGTCGAGGCCGACTGGGCGGACAACGGCCCGCCGGGCACGAACTCCGGACCGACGAGGGCATCGACCGGCAATGTGGTGCCGGTTATTGGATTGCCGGGCGGCAGGACCAGACCAGTCAACACCTGGGTGAACGCCGCCGTGCCCGTGTACTTGATCGTCTTGCGCGTGATGAAATGGCCGCCCAGGCTGAGCTGATCGTTCACTTTGAACGTCACGCCGCCGTTGAACGCGATGCCGGTGCCCGTGGCCTTGAGCGTCGCGTCTGCGAAATCGGTGTAGGTCGGGATGCCGAGCGCCGCGAACGTGAAGGGCTGGCCGGTGACCGTCTGTTGCGACAAGTCCACCCGTTGATGCAGCGCGAGGCTGCTCGTGATGTAGGCGACGCCCAGTCCGAAGTTCAGCCGCGGCGTAACCTGATACGCCACCGTGGGCTGGATGTAGATCGACTTGATCGACGTGTGATAACCGTCGAAACGCCCGATGAATGTCGTGGGCCACTTGGTGCCGAGGCCGTAGGGTGCGAAGACGCCGATCCCGGCCGTGATCTTGTCGCTGAGTTTGCGTGTGATATAGCCGCTCGGCACCAGATAGCTCTGGCTGGGCAAATCGGTCTTGATGGCGCTGATGTCTTCGGTGAAACCACCGAAGGGACGGATTAGCGTGCCGCCCACCGTGATGTGCGTCCCGCTGAGCGTCACGAGGCCCGCCGGATTGAACCAGATGGCTGAGCCATCAGCGCAGGGACTCGCTGCGGAGACGCCGGCGCGCCCCATCGCGCAGATACCGAGCTCGTTGACGGCGAAGCCCTGCGCGCCGAGTGCCGGGACGCCGGCGAACAGCAACAGCAATACCGAGCGGGTAAACCGCTGCATACGTGTGTCTCCGGAAAGCAAATGGGGAGATGGTGGAACCGGCTGCGATACGGTAGCATTGGCCCCAATGCTTGTCAAACCCGCGCGCGCGCGCGCGTCCGCATTGTTTCGCGCGACGTTCGGCGTGCCGCCGCTCGCGGCCGCGTCGGCGCCGGGGCGCGTCAATCTCATCGGCGAACACACCGACTACAACGGCGGTCCGGTTCTCCCGATCGCCCTCGCGCAGCGGACCGTGGTCGCCGCGGGGCCCGGCGAGCCCGGCGTCCTGGAAGCGGTATCCGAGCGCGACGGTCGGCTTTGGCGGCACTTATATAAGGAAGGACGCGCGACGGACTGGCCCGCCTACGTGGCGGGCGTCGTGGCGGAACTGCAGACCGCCGGCGTGCTGGCGTGGGATGCGGGCGTGCGCGTCGCGGTGGCGAGCGATGTGCCGGTGGGCGCCGGGCTCTCGTCCTCGGCTGCGCTCACGGTTGCCGCGACGCGCGCGCTGCTCGGCATGGCCCGCGGCCGCCTCACGCCGCGCCAGATCGCGGGCGTCGCCTATCGCGCCGAGCACAACTATGTCGGCGTGCGCTGCGGCGTGATGGATCAGACGATCGCGGCGCTGGGGAAACCGGGACACGCGCTGCTGCTGGAATCCGCGTCGCTCGCCACGAAACAGATCCCGTTTCACGGCCGGCTGCTCCTGGTCGACACCGGCGTGCGCCACGATCTCGCGGCGAGCGCCTTCAACCAGCGTCGCGCGGAGTGCGAAGCGGCCGTGGCGCGTCTGCAGCTCGATTTGCCCGAGGTGATGTGGCTCGCCACCTGGCCGATGTCGTGGCTCGGCCGGCTGCGCAAGGCGCTGCCGCAGCCGTTGCGCAACCGCGCGCTGCATGTCGTGGGCGAGACGGCGCGCACGCGGTTCGCGGCCCAGCTGCTGGCGCGCGGTCGCTTGCAGCGCTTCGGCGAGCTGTTGTACGAGTCGCACGAATCCTGTCGCCGCTTGTACGAGTGCAGCGCGCCGGAGCTCGACACCGTGGTCGCGGCCGCCAAGCGAGCGGGGGCGTGGGGAGCCCGCATGACCGGCGCCGGATGGGGCGGAGCGGCGCTCGTGCTGACGGGGAAGGGGGACGGGGGAA
>DATLWA010000305.1:0-2614 GCA_035576905.1 Gemmatimonadales bacterium | reverse complement strand
CTGGCGCGCGTCAAAACCCTGATGACGCAAGAATTGCTCGGGATGGCGGACGACATCACGCGCCATCCCGAAGTGGGATTCCACGAGCAGCGCTCGGCCAAGATCGTCGCGGACTACCTGCGGGCGCACGGCTTCAGCGTCGATACGGGCGTCGCCGGCATCCCCACCGCGTTCGTCGCTCATTACACCAAGGGCACGCCGGGCCCGAATCTCGGAGTGATCGTCGAGTATGACGCGCTGCGCGGCACCAGCCGCGATTTTCACGGCGACCAGCACAGCGCCCAGGGGCCGGTTGGTCTCGCCGTGGCAGTCGCCATGTCCGAGTTTCTCACCAGCTCCAAGACGCCCGGCACGGTGACGGTCTACGGAACTCCCGCCGAAGAGATCGCGAGCCCGCCGACCAAGACCAATATGCAGCGCGCGCACGTGTTCGACGGCGCCGATGTGATCGTGCGGTCGCATTCGTCGCCCGCCACGGGCCACTTGCCCGCGGGGTTCGGCTCGTGCTGCATGAATATCGACGTGATCCGCGTGACCTACAGCGGCGCGCCGGCGCACCAGCTCGAAGCGTGGAACGGGCGCGACGCGCTCACGGCGGTGATCGAGTTCTTCAATCACATCGACGCGTTGCGCAAGAACCTGCGGCCCGAGACGCGGCTGCAGGGCATCATCACCGAAGGCGGCAAGGCGCCCAACGTGGTGCCCGATCGCGCGGCGGCCGAGTTCTGGCTGCGCTATCCCGACCCGGTGTACTTGGACGAGGCGTTGGCGCTGGTGCAGGACGCCGCGCGCGCGGCGGCGCTGGCCACAGGGACCAAGGTGCGCATTGACGTGGACACGGCGTCGCGCGACGGCATTTCGGTGGGCGCGTTGAACGAGCTGGCGTGGGCTAATCTCAAGGCGGTGGGGGCCGGCAAGCTGCAACCCGAGGCCGGCCGCCCGGTGTTGTTCGAGGAGACGGGATCGGTATCGACGCAGTTCCCCGGCATCGGGGTCTCGGCCTACAGCTCTAACTTCGCGAACCATACATTCGGGATGGAAGCGGACGCGCTCACCGATGTGGGGCACAACGGCTTCATGGTGGACGCGCAGACGATGGCGGCGGTACTCTACGCGTTCGCCACGGACGCGCCCTACCGCACCACCGTGCAGCGCGAGTTCAAGGGCCTGCAGGGCCTGTATGCCGAGTATCTCGCCGCGCTCAAGTCCGCGTATCCCCTGCCCAGCGTGGCGGAACCGGGCACGCCGTGATCGCCTCCTGGCACACGCTGGGCGACGTCGCCCTGCGCACGACCGTGATCTACTTCGCACTGTTCGCGGGGATCCGGCTCACGGGTGCGCGCCAGCTGGGCCAGATGTCGACGTTCGACCTGGTGTTGCTCTTGATCATCGCGAATGCGGTGCAGAACGCCATGGTGGGGCCCGACACTTCGCTGACGGGCGGACTGGCGGCAGCGGCGGTGTTATTGATCTGGCACGGCGTGGTCGATCGCCTGCGCCGTGGGAGCCGCGGCATGGCCAAGTTTCTCTCGGGTGAAGGCATCATGCTCATCAACCACGGTGTGATCCTGGACGAGCACGCGCACAAGGCGGGCATCAGCCGGGACGACCTGCTGCAGGCGCTGCGCGAGCACGGCGTGGGAAATGTGAAGGACGTGCGGCTCGCCGTGCTCGAGCCCGACGGCGCGATCAGCGTGATCCGCAACGACGACTTGAAGCCCGGCGTCT
The DNA here is from genome assembly GCA_035576905.1 of Gemmatimonadales bacterium. Classification (GTDB taxonomy): domain Bacteria; phylum Gemmatimonadota; class Gemmatimonadetes; order Gemmatimonadales; family GWC2-71-9; genus DATLWA01. The sequence goes on along the minus strand of DATLWA010000305.1, from coordinate 886 downwards.
GGCCGCACCACCGTATCAAAGCGGTGAAGCGGGGATCCGCCTCCTAAGGCAGCGCCGTCCGCGGCGCGCGCGGTGCCCGCACGGCGCGCCATACGGGAAACTCCGCCACCGCCGTCGATCCGTATACCAGCCCGGAGTACGCGCCGAAGTCGGCGCCTAAGAGCCGGTCGAACACGTTCCAGCGCGGCAGGCCGTACCCCTCCGGCTCGAGCAGTGAGAACACCAGCCGTCCGAGCGGCTGAGCGGTGGGCACGAAGTAGGTCCCGGCGGGCAGCGTGCGCATCACGGCGGGCGCGTAATCGCCGGTGAGCGCGAGCAGCTTGTGCCCCTGGAACGGCCGGTCCGCCCACTTCTCCTCCTTCACGCCGAACACCTGCACCGAATCGCTCCAGTCGACGTCGAGCCGTTCCACCAGCAGTCCATGCAGCCGGAGAAGATCTGCAATGGCGCGTTCCGAGGGCGGCAAGTAATAGCCCGCGGGCAAGCCCCGCGTCTTGGTGGCGCGGAAGTGATCGTAGATCGGCAACACGAACGTGCGCACGGTGTCGGTCGGGATCGCCCGACGCCGCGCCGTCGTATCGGGATTGGCGCGCATCACCACCAGCGGCACGGGCTCCGTGCCGCGCGACGCACTTTCGTAGGCCACCGCGAGCTCAGGCCGCGGCGCGAGGCCGGCGCCTTCGAGCGTCGTCTGGCGGTCGGCCTCGCGCTCGATGCGCCGCACGTCGTCGGCGTGCGCGGCGACGTACTCGAGAATCTCGGCGACGAAATCGTGCGTCACGCGGATGCGCTTCTCGAAGTCGGCGTGCGAGTAGGCCTCGGAGAGAATCGCCATGCGGCCGCGCAGGCCGACATAGTTCGTGCCGTACCAGCCGAGTGGCGCGTA
>DATLWA010000304.1:0-3937 GCA_035576905.1 Gemmatimonadales bacterium | reverse complement strand
GGCCGCCACGTCGCTCGACGCCTCGATCCCCGCGTGGGCGCACGCCGGCGGCGTGGACTCGATGATCGCGCGGATCAACAACCCCGCGACCCGCGCCCGCATCCGCGCCGAGCTGACTGCGCCTCCCAAGAACACCGATCGCTTCATGCGCGCGGCGGGCGGGCCCAAAGGCGTGCTGGTGCTGCCGTTCGCCGATTCGCTCAAGCAGTACACGGGCAAGAGTTTGTCCGACATCGCGGCGTCGCGTCATCAGGACCCGATCGAGACGTTGTTCCAGCTGGTGATCGCCGAGCATGCGCGTACCGGCGCCATCTACTTCCTGATGAATGAAGACGACGTGCGGCTCGCCCTGAAGCAGTGGTACACGTCGTTCGACACCGATGCCGGCGGCGTAGCGCCGGACGGGCCGTTCGGCCAGGACGGCACGCATCCCAGAGCCTACGGCACGTTCGCCAGAATCCTGGGCCATTACGTGCGCGACGAGCGGCTGATGCCGCTCGAGTTCGCGGTCCGCAAGATGACGTCGCTGCCGGCGCAGCGCGTGGGCCTGAAGGATCGCGGCTTGCTCAAGGCCGGATTCTTCGCGGACGTCACGGTGTTCGACCCCGATTCGATCGCCGACCGCGCCACGTTCGAGCAGCAGCATCAGCCGTCGGTGGGTGTGCGCTATGTATTTGTGAACGGCGCATTGGTGCTCGACCACGGCAAGCTGACGGCGGCGCGGCCGGGCCGCGGGTTGCGCGGCCCCGGATACTTGGGGTCGGGAGTGCGGCGGTGACGCTGGGCCGCCTCGCGCTCGCGTGGCTGCCGGTGGCGCTGTGGTTTCTCGCGGTTGATTGGGGCGTCCGCCGCGCGCCGCCGAACTACTGGCTGGCGGGCGAGGCCGGACTCCTGACGCTGTTTGCCTCGCTGTGGTTCGATTCGCTGGGCAACGGCGGCTGGTGGGTGCTCTTCCTTTTAGTAGGCGCCATCGCCTCAGGGATGCCGCGGCGCCCGCCGTGGCGCGCCGTGCTGATCGACGTCGGCCGGTATGTGGTGGCCGGCGCCATTCTGGCGTGGCGGCTGGGGTAACAACCCCGTCATATTCCGCGCAGCATGTCCACCCAAGCCATCATCCGCCTGACCAGCTACTCGCACGGCGCGGGCTGAGCCTGCAAGCTCGGCCCCGCCGAGTTGGCGCAGGTCTTGCGCCACGTGCCGGTCGCAACGGATCCCCGGATCCTGGTCGACGCCTCGAGCCGCGACGACGCCGCCGTATTTCAAACGGCGCCCGATCGCGCCATCGTGGCGACGGTGGACTTTTTCACGCCCGTCGTGGATTCAGGCTACGACTTCGGCCGCATCGCCGCCGCCAACGCGTTCTCCGACCTCTACGCGATGGGCGCCACGCCGCTGCTCGCGCTGAACCTCGTGGGCTGGCCGCGCGAGAAGCTGCCGCTCGATCTGCTGGGCGAGGTGCTGAAGGGCGGCGGCGACGTCGCGCGCCAGGCGGGCGCCTTCGTGCTGGGCGGCCACTCGGTGGACGACCCCGAGCCGAAGTACGGCATGGTGGCGATCGGCGAGGCGCATCCCGACAAGGTCGTCACCAACTCGGGCGCCCGCGCCGGCGACGTGCTGATCCTCACCAAACCGCTGGGCACGGGCATCCTCACGACCGCGTTGAAGCGCGACTTCATGAGCGAGGCCGAGCTGGCGCCCGCCGTCGCCGTGATGACGACGCTCAACGCCGGCGCCGCCCGCGCGATGTTGTCCGTCGGCGTGCGCGCCGCGACCGACGTGACGGGCTTCGGCCTGCTGGGGCATCTGCAGTCGCTGCTGCGCGCGAGCCGCGCGGCGGCGCAGCTCGATCTGGCGGCGGTGCCGTTCCTGCCGCGCGTGCGCGAAATGGCCGAGCGCGGCGCCATCCCCGGCGGCACGCGGCGCAACCTCGAGAGCCTGGGCGCCGCGGTGACCTACGGCGCGGGCGTGGATGAAACGGCGAAACTGATGCTGGCGGACGCGCAAACGTCGGGCGGGCTGCTCATCGCCCTCCCCGAAGCCAAGGCCAAGGCGCTGCTGGCGGCCCTACAGAAGGAAGGGACGCCCGTGGCGGTGGTGATCGGGCGCGTCGTTGCAGGCCAGGCGGGTACCATCGCGGTCTCGTGACCCCAAGAATCCCAGAATACCGCGGCCTCACACCGGAGGCATTCGACGCCCTGGAGCGGGCGGTGCGGGAGCGGCGCCGGGTGGCGCTGAAGCGCCGGGGCACCGAATATGTCGTGGTGGCCGAAGCGCTGCGGACCGAAGGGCGCGATGAATCGCTCGAAGGGCGGCTCCCGATGACGGGGGAAGTCCTCGCCTTCCCGTTGCGCGAGCTCGAATACTTCGCCGTGCTCCCGGGCTGACCGCATGTTCACGCGACTCCTCGTCGGTCTCGACGGCTCGCCCCGCTCCGATGCGGCATTCGAGCAGGCGCTGCTGCTGGCGCGGCGGTTCGGCTCGACGGTGGTCGCGGCCTACGTGCGGGAGCCGGGCCACGCCGACGAGGATGGCCACATGCTCGAGCGCGCGCAGGAACGCGCCGTCGAAGTGGCCGCCCCGTTCGAAGCCGTGGAGAAGGACGGCGACGCCGACGTGACGCTCGCCGACCTGGCCAAAGGCGCCGACGCGGTGCTCGTCGGCCGCCGCGGCGTGGCGACCACGGAGGACGCACTCGGCCCGACGGTGGCGTCGCTCATCCGGATCGCGCAGGCGAGCGTGATCGTGTGCGGCGGCACACCGTCGCCGATGAAGCAGTGCGCCGTTGCGTACGACGGCCGCGACACGGCCAAGCGCGCGCTCGAGCTGGCCGCGCGCTTCGCCACGACCGGCGAGAGCACGGTGCACGTCATCCACGCCGCCGCCGACCGCGATGCGGGATTAAAGGTGGTTGGTGAGGCCGAGGCCGTCCTGTCCATGTTGCGTGTGCCGTTCGTCACGCACCTCGAGACGGGCCGGCCGGGCGACGTGGTGGCGCGCGTGGTCGCCAGCACCAAGTGCGACGCGCTCTTCGCCGGGGCGCACGTGCCGCGCGAGCGGACCAGCGTGCCCACGGCGTCGCACGCGGAAGAGATCCTCCGCAACACCGACATCCCGGTCGTCATCCAGCCTTGAGCCCCGAGCTGCCGCGCGTCTTGATCCACGCCGACGAGAGCTGTCTGGGAAACGGCACCACGCCGCCCAACCCCGGCGGCAATGCCGCCCTGGTCGAGGCCCATGCCGGCGACAGCGTGGCGCGGTGGGATTTCTACGAGTTCGCGCCCGACACGACCAACAACCGAATGGCGCTGGCCGGCGCGATCGGCGTGCTCGAATGGCTGCACCGCCAGTGGCACCGCGCTGCCGTCACGTACGTGTCCGACTCGAAGTACCTCGTCCAGGGCATGAGCGAGTGGATCCACGCCTGGAAAGCGCGCGGCTGGAAACGCAAAGGCGGGGAGATCGAAAACCTGGCGTTGTGGCAGAAGCTCGATCAGGCCGCGGCGGGGCACGAATTGACCTGGAAATGGGTGGAAGGCCACGCCGGCCATCCCAAGAACGAATACGCGGACGCGCTCGCCGTGCGGGCCGCCGAGCGCCAGGAGCGCTCTAACGGCCTCACGCCGTCGGGGTTCGACGTGTGGCTGGAGCAGCAACGCGCCCGCGGCCATTACGGCGACTACGATCCCGACCAGGAGCTCGCGTGAGCGTTTTCAGGGACGGCGTGGCGGGCAACACCCACCCGCTCAACCTCCTCCCCGACGGCGCCGCGGCGCCGCCGGTGGGCCGCATTCCGCTGTACGAGGTGTATATGCGGATGGCGGAAGAGCTGGCGAAGCGCTCGACCTGCGCGCGGCTGCAGGTCGGCACGGTCGTCACCAACGGATCGCTCGAGAACGTGCTCGCCATCGGATACAACGGCAACGCGCGCGGCCTCCCT
>DATLWA010000303.1:0-11286 GCA_035576905.1 Gemmatimonadales bacterium | reverse complement strand
GTCGATCTCGTTCTGCGTCAGCAGCGCGTTGGGCGTCAGCTCGAACACGTCGAGCCCGCGGCCGATCTCCGAGCTGACGATGACGCCGTTATACCAGTACGCGGACCACGAGCCCGCGCCGTCGAGCTTGGTCGAGTCCATGGGGCCGCGGTCGAAGAACGCGATCTCCTGGGGATGCGCCGGATCGGTCCAGTCGAACACCGAGACGCCGCCCTGATACCAGCCCTGCACCATGATGTCGCGGCCGGGCACCGGGACGAGCGAGCCGTTGTGCGCCACGCAGTTCTCGTTCGACGTCTGCGCGGCCGGCATCTTGTAGTAGCTCTGGAACGTCATCGCGCCGTTCGCGATCGTGAAGATCGCGTCGGCGCCCCACTCGTGCTTGTCGGTCACACGGCATTTCGGCGCGAGCCCGCCGCCCCACTCGTCCGAGAACAGGATCTTGGTGCCGTCGTTGTTGAACGTCGCCGAATGCCAGTAGGAAAAGTTCGAATCGGCGACCGACGCGACGCGCCGGGGATTCGCCGGATCCTTGATGTCGAGGAGGACCCCGTAGCCCGCGCACGCACCGCCCGCGAGACCCAGCGCCGGATAGACCGTGATGTCGTGGCACTGGACCGGACCCGTCGGCGGAGGGTTGCCGCCCGCCGGCGTGACGATGCGATCGACGATGATCTGCAGGCTGTCGCGCAACGTGGCCGAATCTTTCGCGGTCGGTACTCCGGTGCCGCCGCGCGCCTTCACGATGCTATCCAGCTCGATCCGCATGAACTGCCGGCCGACCATGACTTCCTGCCCGTGGACTTTCGCGGTCAGCCCGCCCTGCGCCTTCCATGCCGCCACGCGCGTAGCCTGGGCGGCAATGTCTTCCGGCGCCTCACCGTGCGTCGCGGGCTCGGCCAGGTCGGCGAGAATCGCGGGCTTGGTCACGACCCGCGCCTGCTCCGGATGCGCGAGTGGTACCTGGATCACTTCGATCTTGAAGAGCTCGCTGTTGGGATCCTTGTCGGGCGTGAGAGCCGAGCAGCCCGCGAGCTCATTGGGGGAGCGCACGGGGGAAGCTCCCGACACGTAGATGTAGACGTTCGCGGTGTCCGCGGGCGACGTCACGACCGTATGCGTATGTGAGCCGCGACAGGTCTGCACCGCGGTGATCTGCTTGGGATGGGCGATGTCCGAAATGTCGAAGATGCGGATGCCGCGCATCCGGTCCTTGCTCACGGAGTCCGGCACGCCCGTGGTGCCGCAGTCGAGCCGGCCATTGAAGTCTTCCCCCGAGGCGAAGAGCAGGTTGCGGTAGACCGAGACGTCGTTCTGGAACTCGGGGCAGATGAACAGCGCGGCCATGGTCGGCTTCGCGGGGTTGGCGATGTCCCACACCTGCAGCCCGTGGAAGTTGCCCTGCACGACGTAGTGCCCCGTGAACCCGATGTCCGAGTTCATGTAGAGGAAGTCGCCGGGGTTGGTATCGTCAGTGAGCGCCGCCGGTTTGGCCACCGTGGCGATGAGCTTCAGGTTCCACGCGGCTTGCGCGGCATCGTGGATGCCGGCCCGCAGACCGACGCGGGGATCGGGGTTGGGCGCCCCGGGAGCCGCGGTCTGCTGCGCAGCGCCCACGGCGGTGATGGCGACGGCGAGCAGGCCCGTCGCGAACAGCAGGGACTTGGGCTTCACTATGAGCTCCGTTGAGGAAAGGAACGACGGCGGACGCGAACCGACCCGCGGATTATGAATCGGACGCGGGCGGAGCGCAACCGGAACTGCGGAGTGGTGCGAAGCTTGCCCTTACGGGCGGCGGCTGACGGGACCCGGCGGCGGGGGCGGCGCCGGTGCGATCACCAGCCCCGAGACGCCCGCCGTGTAGCCGGGTGCGGTGGCGGTGATCGTATAGGGGGCGCCGCCGCCCAGCGTGAACGTCACGCCCGTGAAGTTGTAGTACGCCCCAGCGGGAATCGTGACGACGGTCGTGTCGAACGTCGTGAAAGCCGGGTTGCTCGACGTCAACGTCACCGCGAGCGGCGCGACGACGTTTTGGTAGTTCCCCACCGAATCCTGAGCGTACACGTACACGGTGTACTTCTGCCCCACGGTCACCGAGGCCGGCAGGCTGCCGATGACGAGCTTCGGAGTGGAGATGCGCAGGCCCGCCGGCACGCTGGGGTGCGTGATCGGCGAGCTTGCCGTGATGGTGGCGGTTCCCGCGGCCACACCGGTGATCTGGAAGTAGGCCGAGCTCTGCCCCGCGAGCACGGTGACGGTCGCGGGCACCGTGAGCGTGGCCGGATCCGACGACGTCAGCGAGACGGTGACGGGCGCCACGGTGTTGAACCCGAGGTACACGTACGCGTTGCCGTTGGTCTGGCCGGCGCCGAGGCCGGTGGGCACGCCGAAGATCTGCAGCGTCGCCGTGTCCACCTGCACCGCGACCGTGTCGGGCGCATAGCCGGTGGCGCGGAACACGATCTGCGCCGAGCCCTTCTTGAACCCCGTGAGCCCGAACGTGGTGGAGCCGAGGTGCGCCGCGATGGTGCGGCTCGCCGAGTCGGCCGCCGTCACGGTCGCGTCGGACGAGCTGTCGGTCAGCACGAGCGGCGCGTACACGTTGCGGTAATTCGCCGACTGATCCTGGGTGTACACGCTCACATTGTACGGCACCGCGCCCACGGTGAGGTTGAGCGTCGGCGCGCTGACCGCGAGGCGCGGCGCGTTCACCTGGACCTGCGTCGTGGCCTGGCCGTAGCCCGGCGCGCGCGCGATCAGGAACGAGCTGGCGATCGCGTTGCCCACCAGCGTGTCGTAGACGGGGCTCGACGTCTGCCCCGCGGGAATCCGAATGGAGTCCGCCGACAGTGTGAAGGCCTGTGACGCCGGCGGCAGCGTACTGTCGGACTTCGCGACATGCACCCACAGATCGGATGCGACCGGGTTGTTCACGTATACGTACTGCAGGAACTGCTGGCCCACACCGAGGCTCACGTTGGTGTAGCCGAAGTACAAGGACGGTCCGGTGACGGTGACGACGGGCGTCGAATCCGCCGACAGCGTCGGCGCGAACGTCTTGAGGTACGCGGTGCCGCCGCCCACGAAGCGCACGCGGTAGTAGCTGGTGCTGCCGCTGGAATCGATGCGGACGCGAGCCGTGTCGCCCGTGCCGTTCACCGACAGCGCCGAGTCGATCAGGATCACGCCGGGATTGCTCGAGACCACGGTCACGGTCTCGGGCAGGAACGGCCGTTGCTGCACGCTGTTGGGCCGGTTGGTCAGATACACGTAGCCGCGATACGCCGGATCGGTGGTGAGGTGCGTCGTGCCGATGCTCGGGGTGTGCACCCACGCGGCCTGCGGCGTCACCGCCGCCTTGGCCGTGACGAAGCCCGGCGCCGTCGCGAAGATCGTGTCCACGCCGGTCGAGTCGAGCCCGATCATGTCGAAGTAGCCGCTCGAGTTCGTGCCCTTGTTGATCACCAGCGTATCCCTGGTCAACGAATCCTTCCCCGCCACCGCATGGCTCAGGACCACGGTCACGGTATCCGGCGCGTTGGCCGGGAGATACACGTAGCTGGACGGCTGCCGCAGGCGGAAGCCGGGCTGGAACGCGTACGGATAGCCCACTGCGATCGTCAGCGGCGTCGCGGTGATGCGGATGACGTTCGAGGAGTCCTGGCCCACGCCGGCGCCGCTCACGTGCAGCCGCAGCAAGTTGGTCGTGTCGGCCCCGAGGACGCGCAACGTGTCGTAGCGGATGTACTGGCCCGCGGCGATCGTGATCGTCGCGGAATCCACGGCCAGCGCCGCCGGGTTGGACGACGTGACGCTCACCTGCATCGGCGAGAGCAGGTTGCGGTAGGTCCCGTTTGCCGAATCGCGCAACGCCACGCCGAACTGCTGCGCCGGCGAAATCGTGACCAGGTTCGACGGATACGAGTACGCCGTCACGTGTAACGGATCGACGTTCCAGATCACGCGGCCGTCGTTCGCCACGTTGCCGCCCTGCACCACGTAACCCGGCGCCACCATCGTCATCGTGTCCACGCCGAGCGTGTCGCCCTCATTGTTGAAATACGCGGACGACGTCTGGTTCGGCAGAATGCGCACCGAATCCGGTCCGCCCACGATGCCGCGGCGGGTGTGCGTGAAGTGCACCCAGAACGTGTCGGGGCGCGCGTAGGGGATATAGACGTAGCCCGCGCTCGTGAACGCCGTGTTGATGCCGATGCGGCCGTCGTACGGATAGCCCAGCTGAATGGCGAGAATCGGTTTGGTGACGTGCACCAGGAACGAGTCGGGCGTGTAGCCCGGCGCGCTCACGACGATCCACGTCGAGTCGCCGCCCGCGGTGGACTTGGCGTGGAAGCCGTTGACGTTGCGCTGCGAGCTCCCGGGGAGCATGCGCGCCACGCTCGTGTCCATCACCAGCACGCTCGTATCGCGCACGACCGCGGTGAACGTCACCGTGTCCATCACCGCGTGCTGATACAGCAGCGAGTCCTCGGCGTACGCGTACCAGGTGCCCGCCGTCGGCTGGCCCGCGACCAGCGACGTGGTGCCGCCGGTGCCGGCGTGCGGCGTCGTGACGATGAACGGCGCGCGGACCGGCACCCAGCCGGTGGCGGAGATCGTCACCGTGTCGCGGCCCAGCCCGACGCCCGCCACCGGAATGTAGGCGGACGTCTGGTTCGCCTTGACCGTGTCTCCGGCGGGCGTCGTGACCTTGCCCGTCGTCGTCGTAGCGACGAGCGGCAGGTTGTGGTCCATGCCGTACGTGAAATACACGTAGGGGTTGGGCAGCGTCTGCCGCAGGCCGACCACACCGTTGTAGGGATACTGGTGCTGGAAGTGCAGGCTGTCGGGCGCCACGTGCACGTAGGAGAACTTGCCCACGAAGCCGCCGCTCGAGGGCACCACGCTGTCGGTGCCGGCGGCGAGCCCTGTGAACACGACCTGGGCCGTGAGCTGGCCCGCGGGAACGATCGCGGGCGAGGGGGCGACGCCCGACGTGCCCGGCTTGCCGTAGACGAACGTGATGCCGAGTCCGCCGGGGGGCGCCGGATCGGACAGCAGGACCTGCGCCGTGTAAGTCTCGTTCTGGTTGGCGTAGAAGTCCTGCGTGCGCGAGAACTGGCCGATCTGCGCGAACGACACGGTCGACACCACCGACACGAGCATCGTGTCCGGCGCGTAGATGCCGAGCGTGTCCGAGATGATGACCGTGTCGGGCCCGTTGACGGTCGCGGCCAGGCCGTTCAGGGTGATCGTGCCGCTCGCGGTGCTCGCCGGGATGGTGAGCAGCGTCTGGGTCGGCTTCACCTTGGTCGTATCGCTCGAATGGATGCGGATTACGACCGGCGTGATGGACAGTTTGGTCAGCGACAGGCCGACCTGCAGGTTGCCGCCGTTGCCGATAGCGACCGAGGGGAAGCTCCACGACAGCTTGGCCGGCGGCGCCGCGACCACCGACACGAGCGTGGAATCGTGGAAGACGGCGGCCGAGTCCACCAATGAATCGACGGCGTACGACTGGCCCAACGCCACACCGGTGACCACGCCGGTGGCGTTGATCGTCGCGATGCCCGTGTTGCGCACGCGCCAACCGAACGTCTTGCCGCCGATGGGATAGCCGTTCCTGTCCTTAGCCGTGGCCACGATCTGCGCCTGGGCGGAGACGCCCACCTGGATCGAGTCGGCGGGCGAGTTGACGATGCTCGCCACCTTCTGGATCACGCGCAGCGTCGCTGTGCCCTGACGCTTCGAGACCGTGTCCTGCACCAGCACGACGCCGTTCCCCGCCCCGACCAGATGCGCGCGCCCGGTCGCGGGGTTCACGGACAGCACCGTGGGCGTCGCGGACGTGAATTTCAGGACGACGCCGCTCGTGACCGTGTCGCCGAAGTTGTCGAGCGCCGCCGCCTTGAGCGTCACCGAATCCCCCACCGCCGTGATCACCGTGTCGGCCGGCGAGACCGCGATCGTGCTGAGCGCGCGGACGTAGAGCAGCGCCGTGTCGGCATGGCCGTTGGCGGCGGCGATGACGCTCGTGACGCCGCCCGCCAGCGCCGTCGCGGTATTGGAGTCCGCCGTAGTCGAAAGGATCGAGCCGACGCCCGGCACGGAGGAGGTCCAGGTGACGGGACCGCTCACCGTGTTACCGCTCGAATCCTTCAGCACGGCGTGGTACTTGAGCTGCGTCGCCAGCGCGACGGTATCCACCGTGCGATCGAGCACCACCTGCGCCACAACGCCGCTGAGCGCGCTCGCCGCGAATTCCGCGAACGCGGGCGTGCCCTGCAGCGCCGCGCGCACCGTATCGACGCCGGGGGCGCCCGGAAGGGTGAGCGTGACGCGCGCGCGCCCCAAGGCGTCGGTCGGTGTGGTGGGCGCCGAGAGACTGCCCGTGCCCACACGAATCGTCCAGTTGACCGTGGCGCCGGTGATGCGGTTGCCGTAGGCGTCGCTCACGTGCACCACGAACGGCTGCGCCAGCGGCAGGCCCGCCAAGCCGCTCTGGTTAGCGCCCGAATCGGCGAGGATCACGCTGGCCTTGGCCGCGATGGCCTGGATGCCGAACGTGACCGCGCTCGCCTGGCCCACGATGCTGGCGCGCACGGAGTCGATGCCCACGAGCGTGCCCAGGGTGAAGGGCAGCGACCGTTGCCCCGCGCCGTCGGTCACGCCGGTATCCGCCGTGGGCGAGCCCGCGGGCCCGAACACCTGGTTGAACGCGACCAGCGCGCCCGCCACCGGGTTGTTGAGCGAGTCGGTGACCTTGACCAACAGCGGCTGCGCCAACGTGTGCGCCACGGTGTCGGTCTGCGCGTTGCCGGAGACGATGGCGATGTTCGCGGCGGCGCCCGCAGTGCCGCGCACCGTGAAGGCGATGGGCGAGCCCGCGATCGCGCCGGCGCTGGCCCGCACCGTCACCGTTCCGAAGACCGTCGGCGTCACGGTGACGCGCGCGTAACCTGCCGAGTCCGTCACGCTCGTGCCGCCCGACAGGCCGGCGGCGCCGACCGTGACGGTCCACGTCACGGTGTCGCCCACAAAGGGGCCGCCCAGGGCGTCGAGCACGCGCACGGTGAGCGGCGCCAGGATCGGCGCTCCCGTCACTACGCTCTGGCTGTCGCCGCTCGCCTTCAGCAGCTGGGCGGGCGGCGGCAGGATGTGAATGCGCGTGGAGTCCCGCAGGTGCGTGGGCGTTTGCGCGATCAGCCACACGCTGTCGCGCACCGTGCCGGACGGTGTGAACGTGCCCGTGAGGTACGTGGGCAGCGCAACCGTGCCGAACGTCGGGTTGCTGAGGCTGTATCCGACCGGGACGCCGGCGATGGGCGCGTTGCTCGCGTCGTACACGGTCGCGCGCAGCCCGATCGTCCGCCCGCCCACCACCACCGTGTCGCGCGGACCGACGCTCACCCGCGCGGCGTTGGCGCCGGGGCCGACGTAAACGGCGGTGAGCACCGGGACGGCCGGCGTGGTGGCGGACAGTACGGCCGTCCCACTCGCCTGGTACCACGTGAGCCCGGCTCCGTAGGTGGTGATGACGATGTTGAAGTTCTCGGGATCGGTCCGCAGCTGCACTTGCAACCGCACCACCAGCGAGTCGCCCGCGACGGTGTCGCCGCGCGCGTGGATCACGGTATCGAGCGCCGGCGCCACGTCGCCCACGCGCGTCAGTGCCACGCGGATCGAATCGAGCGGCACGTCCGCCTCGCCCGGCGTCGCCGCGCCGGCGAGCGACGCGAGGTTGACGCTGGCGCGCGCGATGCGGCCGACGCCGGTGGGCTCGCCGTCCTTACATGTGGCCAGGACCAGCGGGGCCAGCGCCGCGATGGCGATACCGGCGAAGCGGGCGGCGCGCGTCACGTGATGCTCAGCGGTCGTAGCGCAGGAACACGCGCAGATAGGAGGCGTTGAGCGTCGCGAACCCGTGGCCGCGCGAGTACACCCAGCCCTGGCTGTAGCGCCCCTCGAAGCTCGCCGCGAGGCGGTCGTTCACGCCGTAGCGCGCGGCCACGCCCGCGGAATAGAGCCGCCCGCCGCGATAATCGGCGGGGTTCCATTGGCGGAAGGCCGCGAGCGGCTCGAGCTGCAGCCGCGGCGCGGCGGGCCAGGTCCAGCGCGCTTCGAGATTGAACACGTTCTCGCGCGTGTCCGGGTTGGCGGAGCCATTGGTGTCGCCCGCGGTGCGCAGATAATCCCAGACCATGACGCGCAGCGCGGAGCGGCCGAAGGACCGCTGGTACCCGGCATCGCCGATGAAGCGGAGGCCGGGGGCGTAGCTCGCGGCGATCGTCCCCGTGCCGGTGAACTGGTCGGTCGAGAACGTGCTCGCGCTCACGCCCAGGATCATGCGTCCGGACGCGCCCACCAGCCGGTCCGCGCCGGCGCGCGCGCGAATTTCCATCCCCGGCTTGTAGGAGATGGCCTGATCGTTGAACGGCGCGTACGCGCCGGCGAAGCGCAGGCTGCCCGACAAGCCGACGTTCCACGCCCCCGCGGGGATCGCGTAGGCGCCGCCCGCGGTGACGCCGAAGGCGCCGCCGAAATTCGAGACCGGAAACGACAGGTAGTTCGACCCGACCGCGCCGGTCACCGCGAACTCGCTGGTCGACACCGAGTGCATGCCGGTGGGCAGGTTGAGCGACAGCGAGGCGACGGCGCGGTCGCGCGTCAGGGTGTAGAGCAACCGCAGCTCGGTGTCGGTGAGGCCCGTGAGCGTCTCGCTCGGCCCCGAGTCGAGGGCCACGCTGGCGCGCGCGATGTGCGTCGTGAGGTCGAGGGAAATGTGACTGCCGATCGGTGCCACGACGGCCAGCGGCAGATTCCACTGCGACACCGAGCGCACCGCGATGCCGGGAGCGAACGAGTACGACTGGAACTCGAACCCCGTGAGTCCGGTCCACCGCGTGTACAGCGCGTCCGACGCCTGCGCCGCGAGGGCGGGCGCGAGCAGCGCGGACGCGGCGACGGCGAGCAGGCCCCGGCGACTCACGGCTTCTTCACGATGATGATGAGGATGCCGAACAGTGTGGCGTTGGGCGGACCCTGGCAGCCGCGCGCCTCGCATACCGGGCTCGGCGTCGAGGGCGGTGTCTTGATGTCGACTGCGGACGGTGTGCCGCCGGCGAGGGCGCCCGCGCCGGTCGGCGTGACGTCGTTCACCCCGGCGCGCAACGCGTCGCCGCCGTTCGTCGGCGGCGGGGGCTCGGACCCACCCCCGACCGTCGCCGCGACATCCGCGGGCGGCGCCGCCGCGGCGGCACCGGCCGTCTGCGAGCTCTGCGCCTGTTGCGCGGCCGCGCCGAAGCTGGGGTCGCGCTGGGCCGCGGCCTGGAAGCTCTGGGCGGCGGCGCCGTAGTCGCCGCGGTCCTGCGCCTCCAGGCCCCGGCTATAAAGAAGGAAGGCGGTGAGATCGTGGGTCGGCCGCTCGCTGATGGCCACGCGCTCCTGCGGCGTGAGCGTGATGCCGAGTTTGTCGATCAGCTGAAAGACGACCTGCTTCTCGAGGTCGAAGAGCTGGGTCAGGCGGTCGGCGCCCTGGCCGGTCGCCGTGATCTGCGCGTCGCTGGCGCGCACGACGGCGGCCTGCATGGCGAAGCGGGCCCCGGAGTCGGTGCTGAATTGTCCCTGCACCACGCTCGCCGCGCCGACCAGGCGGCCGGAGCGCGCGCCGGTCGCCGGGTCCACGCGCCCGCTCTCGGCGAGGCGCATTTCGTCGAGCAGCGCCTGCATGCGATCGCGCTCCACCAGATGCAGCGATTTGACCCGCGCGAGGTCGGTGACGACGAGGGCGGAGAGGCCGCGCTCGAGCGGGCGGTAGGTCGAGTCGCTGCCGGTGTACTGGAACTGCATCACCGCCACCGTGCCGGGCGGCGGCGGCGTTTGCGTCAACGTCGACTCGCGCGCGATCGCCTGCCGCGCGGCGAAGCGCATTTCTTCGCGCCCGAGCAACGTGAGCCGGCCGGCGAGGAGGCGCGCCAGCGCGCGCGGCGGATGGGACGCCGCGAGGGCGCCGTACACCACGCGCGCCGAGTCGAACTGGTTCAGTCCTTCATAGGTGTAGCCGAGGTAGACACGCGCGACGGCATTGGTGGGTTGCACCGTGAGGACGGTGGCGAGCGCGGCGCGCGCGTCGGTGTAGCGGGCGGCGCCGTAGTACGCCTCCGCGAGCCGCAGATTGAGCGCGGGATCGCCCGGCGTTTGAGCGCGTTTCGCCTCGAGCGCGGCGATGTCGGCGGGCGCGGCGGCCTGGGGGGCCGGGACGCGCGCGCATGCCGCGAGCAAAAGGCCGCACACCGCGTTCCATAATACGGCACGCGGCCGACGGATCAGCATGCGAGGGACTCCTCGAGGCACGGGGTGAACGGTGACCAAAACCATAGTGGCGCGAGGGGTCGCCGTGCGGTGACAGGGGAGCGGCGTACCGGGTGAGCCCGGTCACGCTACTCGCCAGCCGCGCTAGAGACTACCCGCCCGGCGGGGGCTGTCAAGCAGGATCCACTCGATCTCCACGCCGCCCTTGGCCCGGAGAGAGAGCTGCAGGCGCTCGACGTGATCGAGGCGCGGCCGGTCGGCGCTGCCGCCCCGCCCCACCGCCGGTCCCACCCAGTAGTTCCATTCTCCGGGGAATCCTTCAGGCAGCAGCACGCCACGGGCGATGGTGAATGCCGCGAGCGGCACCGTCTGCTCGCTCCAGGCACTGTCCACCGCGACGGGCGCGGTCCAGCTCGTGCCGTCGTCTTCCATCAGCGTGACGTACAGGGTCTGGTGCGGTGCGACGCCCCGCAGGCGCAGCCGCAGCTGGTCCGCTGCGGTGATGGCCCCTTGCCGGGCGCGGATGCGCCCGCTGATCACGAGCGACGTTGTGTAGTCGCTCGGGCTCCAGCCGCTGGCGCTCGTCGGGAGTTCAAAGTGGAACACGGGCCGACCCGTGACAGCGGACCACCCCATGCGGTAGAGCCCGCGGCGTCCCGCGTCGCCAATGCGCGTGAAGGCCAGGCGCGTCGCGTCGCTCCCCGGGTCGAACAGCACGAGCGGCGCGTTCTCTCCCACCACACGCACCTTCCACGCGGCGGTGCCGTCGTAATTCCAATCCGTGGGCTGCTGCCACAAACCGCCGGGGAACGTGAGAACCGACCCCTCGCGATAGAGGGTCACGACGAACTCGTGTGGTCCTTCGGGCAGGGCGACGGCAGGAAGAGCCGCCGCGTACTCGTAGCCGTCCGCGGGAGACATCGCGAAGCCGCGGTAGAATCCCGGCACCGATCTAATAAAGAGCTTGACCGAATC
>DATLWA010000302.1:0-18156 GCA_035576905.1 Gemmatimonadales bacterium | reverse complement strand
CACGCGGTGGGACCCGTGGGGCCGTTGGGATCGAGTGGCGGGGCGTAGGTGAGCAGGAAACCGTGCAGCGTGCCGTCGGTGGTGTGCAGATCCATCATCACCGCGGGGTCCCAGCGGTCGTACACGCGCTCCAGCGACGCGCGCGTCTCCGGCGCCTCGACTTTGAAGTAGTCGCGGTTCAAATCGAGGTTGAGCCCGTCGTAGCGCAGGCCCACGGGATCGGGGCCGTTTTGCTCGGAGCGGTTCTGCGCCTGCGGACCGAACGCGTCGTTGCCGTCAGCATTGTAGACCGGGGCGACGAGAATCACGAGCTTGTCGAGCAGCGCGTGCCGCGGGCCCGCCAGCTCGCGCAGCAGCGCCTGCACCGCCTCCTTCCCTTCCACTTCGCCGCCGTGGATATTCGCCTGCAGGTAGACGACGAGCTTGCCCGTCGCCACCGCCTCGCCCGGCGACGTCACCGCCGGATCGGAGACGATCACCAGGTAATTGGGCCGGCCGCCCGCGCTCTTCCCCATCTCGCTCACCACCAGCGGCGCGCCGCTGCGCTGCAGGCTGTCCAGGAACGCCCCCACATCGGCCGTGGACGACGTGTGCTGATAGTTGGTGCGCTCCGGCACGGTGCGCGGCAGCTGGCCCGCGAGCGGCGCGGCCAACAGGGCCAATGCCGGTACGAACCCCGCGATTCGGTGCCCGGTCACCGGCCGCCTGCGGGCGGGCGCAGCTCGGAATTACCCGGCGTCACGACCGGCCGCTTCGCGCGCGTGAGGGCCGCGTTCACGGCCGCGAGATCCGTCGCCAACGCCGCATTCAGCGCCGTGAGACCGCGTTGCAGGTCCGGGGCAAACATCGCGAAGACATCGCGCGCCGGTTGCGTAGGCGCGCCGTCGCCCGTGCCCGCCACGAACGTCAGTGACGACAGCCGCTCCGCCGAGCGCGGCGGATAGACCAGGCCGTCCTCGTCGGCCCGCAGGCGGGTCTGGTAGAGCGTGTCCTCGATGGCCGACAGTTTCGCGATCAGCGCCTGTACCGGCGTGCGCGTCTTGTCGCGGGCCGGCAAGGCGGCCAGCCGGTCTTCCAGCTGCGAGCGCGCATTGCGCAGACGAATGATGCCGGTCGTCACCGCGTTGACGGTGTCACGCACCTGCTCGACGAACGCGAACTGCGCGCGCAGGTCGGCCGCGCTCACGTGCGAGCGCGGATCCAGCTTGAGCCGGAAGGTCTGGGTGAATTGCTTCCCGCCCGCGCTGAGCCGCACCGCGTAGGCGCCCGGCAGCGTCAGGGGTCCCTGCGTGCTGATACCGGCGTTGCCCCAGAACGAGCGCGCGTCGGGCCAGTGCATGTCCCAGACGAACAGATTGGTCCCCGCCTTGTTGGGCAGGCGCGGTGCGGCGGGCGGCCGCTGCGGCCAGGGCTTGTTTTCGTCGGCGATCGTGTCGGCGAATGAGGCGTTCACGATGCTGTCGAGCTTGGTGGAGTCCGTGACCCCCGCTTTCTTCACGCTGTCGGTGCGGAAGCGTTTGACGCTGTCGGTGCGCGCGCTGTCGATCGCCAGGAGCGAATCCTGCCGCGACGAAAAGCTGCGGATCACCCGCCCGGCGGAATCGAGCACGTCGAGCGTCACGTCCTGGTTCTTGTTCTTGAGCCAGTAGGACACCATCACGCCCGACGGCGGATTCTTGCCCACGGGGTGCGCGGCCGAGCCGCCGCCGAAGCCACCCCACTCGACGCGCCAGGTGTCGCGCGGCTTGAACAGGAACGCATCGCCTGCCACCGCGTCGGCGGTGAGCTGGCGCAGCGGCGAGATGTCGTCGAGGATCCAGAACGAGCGTCCGTGCGTCGCAGCCACGAGGTCGCCGTCCTTGATGGCGAGGTCGTGCACCGGCACGATCGGCAGGTTACGGCGCAGCGTCTGCCAGTTGGCGCCGTCGTCGAACGACACCCACACGCCGCGCTCCGTGCCCGCGAACAGCAAGCCCTGCCGCACCGGATCCTCCCGCACCACGCGCACGAATTCGGTCGCCGGGATGCCCGTGACGATCTTGGTCCAGGTCTTCCCGAAGTCGGTGGTCTTCCAGATGTAGGGCGCCAGGTCCTCGAGCTGGTAGCGGTTGGCGGCGACGTAGGCCGTCCCTACCGCGTAGTGCGACGGCTCGATGATCGAGACGCGCGTGAAGTCGCCCAGCTCCTTGGGCGTGACGTTGGTCCACGTCTTGCCGCCGTCCTGGCTGACGTTGATCAAACCGTCATCCGACCCCGCCCACAGCACACCCGCCTGCAGCGGCGACTCGGCGAGCGCGAACACCGTCGCGTAATACTCGGCCGTCGTCTGATCGAGCGTGATCGGCCCGCCCGAGGGGCCGAGCGTCTTGGGGTCGTGGCGTGTGAGGTCGCCGGAGATCGCCGTCCACGTCTGCCCCTCATCGGTGGTCTTGAAGATCACGTTGGCGCCGGCGTACAACACGCGGGGGTCATGCGGCGAAACCAGCAGCGGCGCAGTCCACTGGAAGCGGTAGCGCCCCTCCGACGCCGGGTGCCCGTCGGGACTGTCCGGCCACGGGCTCACCATGCGGAACGCGTTGGTGCGGTGATCGAGGCGCGCCAGGAAGGCGCTGTTGTCGCCGCCGAACGTGACATCCGGCGTATCGGGCAGCGCCACGATGTAGCCCGATTCACCCGCGACGTCGTACCAGTCGCCGCGGCCGATGCCGCCGGGCGCGGCGCTCGGCCCGCAGACGCCGGAGTTGTCCTGCTGCGCGCCGCACACGTGGTAGGGGAAATGGTTGGTCGTGGTGACGTGATAGAACTGCGCCGTGGCGAAGTCCTGGTCGGTCCACGTCTTGCCGCCGTTGAACGACACGTTGGCGCCGCCGTCGTTCGATTCGATCAGGCGCTGCGGATCATTGGATGCGATCCACAGGTCGTGATTGTCGCCGTGCGGATCGGACATGTGCAGGAATGTCTTGCCGCCGTCTTTGGAGCGGAACAGGCTGGTGTTGACCGCCCATACGACGTTCGAGTCCTTGGGATCGGCGAAGATCTTGTCGTAGTACCACGCCCGCTGGCGCAGCTTGTTCTGGTTGTTGACGAGCGTCCACGTGGCGCCGGCGTCGTCGGAGCGGAACACGCCGCCGTCGGTCGCCTCGATCAGCGCCCACACCCGCGCGGGCTTGGCACCCGAGACCGTGATGCCGATGTTGCCGAGCAGTCCCTTGGGGAGGCCCGGGTTCCTGGTCAGCTCGGTCCAATGGGCGCCGCCGTCGGTGGTCTTGTAGATGCCGCCGCCCGCGCCGCCCGAGGACAGCATCCACGGCTTGCGGATCACCTGCCAGAACGCCGCGTACAGTACCTCGGGATTGGACGGGTCCATCGCCAGGTCGCACGCGCCGGTCGAGTCGTTCTTGAACAGCACCTTGGTCCACGTCTTGCCGCCGTCCGTCGTCTTGTAGATCCCGCGCTCGGCGTTGGGCCCGAACGCGTGGCCCTGGGCCGCGACGTAGGCGATGTCGGGGTTGGTCGGGTGCACGCGCAGCCGGGAGATCTGGCGCGTGTCGGCGAGGCCCATGGCGGTCCAGGTCTTGCCGCCGTCGGTCGTCTTGAACACGCCGTCGCCGTGCGACACGTTGCCGCGGACCGCGTACTCGCCGGTGCCGACGTAGACCACGTCGGGGTTGGACTCGCTCACGCCGATCGCGCCGATGGTGCCGCCGAAGTATTTATCGCTCACCGGCAGCCAGGTGTTGCCGCCGTCGGTCGTCTTGAAGACGCCGCCGCCCGTGGTGCCCATCCAGTATTCGTTGGGCCGGCTGGCTGATCCCGTGACGGCGATGCTGCGGCCGCCGCGGAAAATGCCGATTTCGCGCCAGTTGAGGGCGGCGAACGCGAGGGTATCGAAGGACTTGGGGGCCGCCTGGGCGTTGGCGGCGGGGACGGCGACGAGCGCGGCGCCCAGGGCAAGGACGCAGGCGCGGATACGAGTGAGCACGGTACCACCCTCCGGAGCAATGAAGGAGACGGGAGCCTGGAACTGACACTGTTCGCGGCGCCTTTGCAAGAGAACCGCCCCTTCCCCGTTCCCCTTTCCCCCATGGTTAGATTTGAGCCCACATGCGAGACATCCAGGTCACCAAGACAAAGGAAGAGCCGGGCGAAGCGTCGCTCGCGGTGACGGTGCCGCTGGAGCACGTGCGCGAGGCCGAGGATCGCGCCACGCGGGAGTACCAGTCGCGCGCCAAGCTGCCGGGGTTCCGGCCTGGCAAGGCGCCGGTGCAGGTGGTGAAGCGCCGCTACGCCGACGACATCCGCCAGCAGACGCTCGAGGACCTGGTCCGCGAGAGCTGGAAGGCGGCGCTGGCGCAGGAGGCGCTGCGGCCCATCGCCGAGCCGCACATTCACAACCTCAAGTGGGAGCCCGACGCGCCGCTGACGTTCGAGTTCCACGTCGAGGTGCGGCCCGAGATCAAGCTGGACCGCCTCGGCGGGTTCAGTTTGAAGCGGACGGTGAAGCCGGTGACGGGCGAGCAGGTCGCAGGCCAGCTCAACGAGCTGCGCGAGCAGAAGGCGCCGTGGTCGCCGGTGGTGGACGAGCAGCCCAAGCCCAAGGAGCTGGTGCACGTCACCATCGCGCAGCGCGAGAACGGCGAAGTGAAGGAGGCGCAGCCCTACCAGCTGGTGCTGGGCGAGGGGCGCGCCATCCCCGAGGTCGAAGAGAAGATCATGGCGTTGAAGCCGGGCGAGACCGTGGACGCCACCGTGCGCTTCCCCGACGACTTCGTCGAGGAGGCCAAGCGCGGCCAAACGCGCGACGTGCGCATCACGCTGCTCGAGGTGAAGCGCCAGCAGCTGCCCGAGCTGGACGACGCGTTCGCGCGCGAAGTGGGCGACTTCGATTCGCTCGAGGCGCTGCGCCGCGCGGTGCGCGAGGATCTCGAGAAGGACGCGCAGCGTGAGGCCGACGCCGAGGTGCGCTCGCAGCTGATCCAGCAGATCGTCGACGCTAACAAGGTCGGCGCGCCGCGGCCGCTGGTGGAGCGCGCGCTGTACGTGTACGCCCAGGCGTACGGCATCCCCGAGGACCAGTGGGAGAAGTTCTCGCAGGAATTCCGGGCGCTCGCCGAGGCGCAGGTGCGGCGCGACCTGGTGCTCGACACCGTGGTCGAGAAACACCAGCTGAAGGCGACCGCGGCCGAGCTGGACGCGCGCATTCAGGAGCTGGCGGCGCGGCGCGGCATGCCGGCGGCCGAGCTGCACGCATCGCTCGAGAAGGCCAAACGGCTCCGCGATGTGGAGCGGAGCATCACCGAGGAGAAGGTGTTCGCGTTTCTCCTGTCGCAGTCCACCGTGGAGCAGACGACGTGACGATGAGCACGATTTTTCCGCCCTATATCATCGAGCGCTCCCCGCGCGGTGAGCGCACCTACGACATCTTCAGCCGGCTCCTCATGGACCGCATCGTGTTCCTGGGGACGCCGATCGACGATACGGTGTCGAACATCATCATCGCGCAGCTCTTGTTCCTGGATGCCGACAATCCCGAGCGCGACATCTACCTGTACATCAACTCGCCGGGCGGCATCGTGTCGAGCGGCATGGCGATCTACGACACGATGCAGTTCCTGCGCGCGCCGGTGAACACCATCTGCATGGGCATGGCCGCGTCGATGGGCTCGTTCCTCCTTACCGCCGGCACCAAGGGCAAGCGCTCCGCCCTGCCCCACGCGCGCATCATGATGCACCAGCCCTCGGGCGGCACGCAGGGCACCGCGTCCGACATCGAGATTCAGGCGCGCGAGATTCTGTACCTGCGCGGCAAGCTGAACGAGCTGTACGCCAAGCACACCAGCAAGCCGCTCGAGCAGATCGAGAAGGACATGGACCGCGACCGCTTCATGTCGGCCGACGAGGCCAAGGACTACGGCCTGATCGACCACGTGATCTCGAACCTCAAGCAAATCGAGGGCGCGGCCAAGGACGGCAAGGATAAGGACAAGGAGACGGGGAAAAAGGGCTAAGGGCTTGCGCCCGCTGGGCCCCGTTCCCATACTACGCTCGTATGTCGCACGATAAGCACCTGCGCTGCTCCTTCTGCGGTAAGTCGAAGGACTCGGTCCGGAAATTCATCTCCGGCCCGTCGGTCTATATCTGCAACGAGTGCATCGCCCTCTGCAACGAGATTCTGGCCGAGGACGAAGAGCGCGAGGTCGCCGAAGCGATCACCCAGGTCCCCGCCCCGCAGGAGATCAAGGACGTACTGGACCAGTATGTGATCGGCCAGGAAGTCGCCAAGAAGACGCTCGCCGTCGCCGTATACAACCATTACAAGCGCATCAATTCCCACTCCAACCGCGAGCCCGAAGTCGAGCTGGATAAGAGCAACATCCTGCTCATCGGACCGACGGGCGTGGGCAAGACGCTGCTGGCGCAGACGCTGGCGCGCATCCTCGACGTGCCGTTTACCATCGCCGACGCCACCACGCTGACCGAAGCGGGCTACGTCGGCGAGGACGTGGAGAACATCCTCGTCCGGCTGCTGCAGGCGGCGGACTTCAACGTCACCGAGGCCGAGCGCGGCATCGTCTACATCGACGAAATCGACAAGATCGCGCGCAAATCCGAGAACCCCAGCATCACGCGCGACGTGTCGGGCGAAGGCGTGCAGCAGGCGCTCCTGAAGATCCTCGAGGGCACCGTGGCGAGCGTGCCGCCCCAGGGCGGCCGCAAGCACCCGCAGCAGGAATACATCCAGATCAACACCAAGGACATCCTGTTCGTCTGCGGCGGCGCGTTCGACGGCCTGGAAAAGATCATCGAGCAGCGCACCGGACGCCGCCAGATCGGCTTCTCCAAGGAAGAAGTCGAGCAGGGCGTGCCGGCGGTCAAGAAGAAGAATCCGTTCGTGGACGTGGAGCCCGACGATCTGCTGCGCTACGGGCTGATCCCCGAGCTGGTGGGACGCCTGCCCGTCGCGGTGCCGCTCGACGCGCTGGACGAGGACGCGCTGGTGCGCATCCTGGTCGAGCCCAAGAACGCCCTGGTGAAGCAATACCAGAAGCTCTTCGAGATGGAGGACGTGCGGCTCACCATCGAGAAGGAAGCGCTGCGCGCGGTGGCCCAGAAGGCCCTGAAGCGCGGTACCGGCGCTCGCGGCCTGCGCGCCATCCTCGAGTCGATGATGACCGACATCATGTTCGAGCTGCCGTCCCGTGACGACGTGCGCGAGGTCGCCCTGACCGCCGAGTGCGTCACCGAGGGCCGGGCACCGCTGGTGGTGACCGAGCGCGCGCGCCAGAAGAAGGAAGCCTGACCGACCCGGTCTTCCGCGGCTCGTTCCCCCGGGCCGACGTCGTCCTCGATCCCCCGCTCCCCGAAGTCGCGTTCCTCGGCCGCTCCAACGTCGGCAAGTCGAGTCTGCTCAACGCCCTCACCGGCCGGCGCATCGCCAAGACGTCCCGCACGCCTGGCAAAACCAAGATGATGAATGTGTTCCAGGTGGACGGAGCGTATCTTTTAGACCTGCCGGGGTATGGCTACGCGCGCGCCTCGCACGGCGAGCGCAGCGCGTTCCGCGGGCTGCTGACGCATGCCTTGCGGCGCGACCGGTTGGGCGGCGTGGTGTGGCTGCTCGATCTGCGCCGCACGCTCTCGGCCGACGACCGCGCGATGCAGGACGCGCTGGCCGAACGCGGCACGCGGGTGCTGGCGACGTTCACCAAGGCCGACAAGCTGGCGCGCGGTGAGCGGGTGAAGCGGGAGCGCGAGCTGCGCGCCGAGCTGGGCCTCGCGGACGACCAGTGCGTGCTGACGAGCGCCCGCACCGGCGACGGCATGGACGAGCTGCGGGAAGCGATCGGCGGGCTGGTAGCGACCAAGGAGGACCGATGAAGCGATGCTGCGTGGCGCTATTGGCGGTGGGCTGCGTGGCCTCCGCGCGTCCGCCCGCCCCTCTGATCGCCCAGGACACGATTCCCGCGGGCTACGGCTCGCTGCGCCGCGACGACATCGTGGTGAAGTTCCAGACCGATCAAGTGGAGCTGCAGTTCCTGCCGCTCAGCGAGCATGTGATTCGCCTGCTTGCGCCGGACACCTACAAGTCGCTGGAGCAGCTGCTGCAGAGCCGGCGCGCCGTGATCGACAGCGCGTCACAGCGAGCCGGCGTCTCCAATCCGACGCTCACGATGGTGACGTTCTTCGGTCTGTTGCCCGGCGCGCGCTTCACGCCGGAAGACGTGAACCTCACCAGCCGCGGGCGGCTGTTCCGCCCCATCGGCATCGTGCCGCTCTCGCCCACCTGGAGCTCGCAGCAGCTCGACGTGCGGGAGCAGGCGGTCGCGATCTACTTGTTCGACGATGGCATCAGCTTCCGCGACGCCCTCACCGTGAGTTATCAGACCCAGTCCAACGACTCCTGGAGCCGCGCCGTGTCCGCGCTTGACCGCGAGCGCGCGCGCGTCCTGGCGCGCGCCGCCTCGAAGCCGGGCCCCTGAACGCCGTTCTTGTCTCCGCTCTCGTCCTTGCCGCGGGCGCCGTCGCGTGGGCGCTCGTCTTGCGCCGCCGCCTGGCGCAGAGCGACGCCGAGCGCCGCCGCGTCACCGAAGAGCTGAACCGCCGCCTCTCCGAGCTGTTCTCCCTGCAGGAGCTGTCGTTCGTCCTGTCATCGTCGTTGCAGCTCGAGCGCATCGTCGATCAGGTCGTGCGCTACGCCATGCGCTTCCTCGAGGCGCGGGGCGCGGTGGTGGCGCTGGCGTCCGATACGCCGGGCGAGCCGCTGCGCGTGGCGGCCGCGGGCGGCACGCTCGCGCCGCTGGTGGGCCGGCCGATCGATCCGCGCGACGCCGGGCTGGTCGCGCGCGCGGTGGCGAGCGAGCGCCTCGAGCTGGTGCGCAACTCGAGCGGCGAGCCGATCCGCTTGTCGCCCGACATGGCGGTGCAGGCCGCCGCGGCGGTGCCGCTGCGCGCGCACGGCGTGGTGGTGGGGTCGCTCGTGGTGTGCGATCCGCGCGGCGGCACGTTCACGCCCGAAGACATCCGCCTGCTGTCCACGGTCGCGACCCACGCGGCGGTGGTGCTCGCCAACTCACGCTTTTTCGAGCTGGTGCGCCGCGCCAAAGAACAGTGGGAGACCGCGTTCGACGCGCTGCGCGACGGCCTGGCCGTCGTGGATGAGCAGGGGCGCATCACCCGCGCCAACCGGGCGCTCGGCGCCCTCCTGAACGTGCCCCTCCCCGCGGTGATCGGGGAGCACCTGGGCAACGCCTTGATGGGCGAATCGGACGTGCTCCTGCAGCTGCTCGACGCGGCGCGGCGCGACGAGCGGCGCGACCCGCTGACCGTGCGCTCCCCGCGGTTGGGGCGCATGCTGCGGATCGACGTCGCCCGCATTCCGGGCGACCGGCCCGCCCGCAATGTCGTCGTCCTGATCGAGGATGTGACGGACGCGCAGGCGATGGAATCACAGCTCATCCAGAGCGAAAAGCTCGCCGCCGTGGGCCAGCTGGTGTCGGGCGTGGCGCACGAGCTCAACAATCCCCTGACGTCGATCGCCGGTCTGTCCGAGTTTCTGCTGGAGCAGAAGCAGCTCGGCCCCCACGACCGCGGCCACCTCAAGGTCATCCACGAGCAGGCCGAGCGCGCCGGCAAGATCGTGCGCAACCTGCTGACGTTCGCGCGCAAGGGACCGGCCGAGCGCACGCGCGTGGATTTGAACGACGTGCTGCAGCGGACCATCCTGTTGACCAGCTACGACCTGAAGCTCAAAGGTGTGGACGTCGAGCGCGAGATCGAGCCCGAGCTGCCGGACGTCCTGGGCGACCGCCACGCGCTGCAGCAAGTGGTCCTCAACCTGCTCACCAACGCCGGGCAAGCGGTGGCGCAGAATCCCGACTCGCGCCCCCGCCGCATCGTGGCGCGGACCTGGTTCGACGGCCAGGTGCACCTGCGCATTGCCGATTCGGGGCCGGGCATCCCCGACGAGGTCTTGCCACAGCTGTTTACGCCGTTCTTCACCACCAAGGAGCCCGGCCAGGGCACAGGGCTGGGCCTCTCCATCACCTATTCGATCGTCGAGGTGCACGGCGGCCGTATCGCGGTCGAGCGCGCCGCCGAGGGCGGGGCCGCGTTCCGCATCGACTTGCCGCGCGCCCCGGCCGACGCGCCGGCGCGGTTGTTGCTGGCCGATGTGGAGCCGCCCGAGCCGCCCGCCACCAAGCGGCGCATTCTCCTGGTGGACGAGGACCCCGGAGTCCGGCGCGTGGTGCAGGCGCTGTTCGCGCGCGAGGGGCACACCGTGGACGTGGCGCGCAACGCGTCGCACGCGCTGGAGCAGGTGCAGGCGCACGAATTCGATCTGATCATCGCCGACGGCCGCGCCGCGACGAAGGGCAAGCTGTTCGTGGAGGTGTTGGTGGACCGGCTGCCGGCGCTGCGCAGCCGCGTCCTGGTCGCGACGGGCGACGTGCGCGCCGGCACGGAGGAAAAGCTGGCGCAGCTCGGCCTACGCTACGTGCGCAAGCCTTTCAATCTGCGGGATCTGCGGGACGAGGCGGCGCGCGTCTGGGAGGGCGGCACGCCGTTGTAGGCCTCCGCGGGCCAACCGTAGGACCCCAACGACACCGCGCCGCCGGGCGCGAAGCGCACGCCCTCGCGCAACAGCAGGGCGCGCTGCAGCACCGCGTTGTGGTCGTGCGCGGCCAGCGAAATGCGGCCCGCCGCGTTGATCACGCGCCACCACGGGACATCGTTCTCCTCGGGCAGCGCCGAGAGGGCCCAGCCCACCGTCCGCGCCGCGCCAGGCCGGCCGGCGAGCCGCGCCACGATTCCGTAGGTCGCAACCCGACCCTTGGGAATCTTGCCGACGACGCGATAGATACGGTGATAGAAGGGGTTCACACTGCCCGCTAGCATACCCTTAACACGTCATCCAGCAAGCCCCCCCGATTTCCACCCCCCTTGCCAAAAAGCGCGACAGTATCCTCCAACGCGCGCCGCATCCGGGGCCACGTCACGCGCGCCAGGGCGGCGTCGGGCGCGAGCCATTCGAACGCATCGTGCTCCGCCGACACCCGCACCACGGCGTCGCGCGCCACGAACGCCACGAAAACGGGAATCAACGCGATTTCGTCCTGGGCATGACGATAAAATGCCTCGACCCGGCTGGCGTTGTAGAGCCGCTCCGGCGCCAAGCCGGTCTCTTCACGCAGCTCGCGCAGCGCCGCCTGCACCGCGGTCTCGCCCGCTTCGATCGCGCCGTGCACCGCTTCCCACGTCCCGGGCGAGCGGCCGCCGTTCGCGCGGCGCAGCACCAGGATGACGGGATCGGCCGGCGCGTCGCGCAGCACGTACACGTCCACGAAGCGGACGGCCGTGCCGGTCACGTCCGGCGGCGGCCCAACACCGCCTCGAGCCGCGCCGACAGCGCGCGCGGACGGAACGGCTTGGTGAGGAAATCGTCGGCGCCCAGCTCGAACACGCGCACTTCGTTGTCTTCGTCACCCTTCGCGGTGAGAACGATCACGGGAATCGCCGCCGTGGCCGGCCGCGACCGCAGGTGCGACAGCACGCCGTAGCCGTCGAGTCCGGGGAGGTTCAGGTCCAGCACGATGATGTCCGGGCCGACACGATCGACCTGATCCAGCGCCTGGACGCCATCGCGCGCCTCGCTCACCTGATAGCCGTCGCGCTCCAGCAGATCCTTCATCACCCGCCGCAGGCTGTCCTCGTCGTCCACCAGCAGCACCTTCACCGTGGCGCGCGCCGGATGCGCCGTCGCTTCTTCCAGCAGATCGAAGTGCGTGGACACGGGCTCGCCCGGAGCCACGGTGGCGCCCGACACGCGCCGCGCCACGCCGCCCGGGGCCGCAGGAGCCGTCACAGGCGGCGCGGGCGCGTCCTCCTCCTGGGGCACGTCCACCACGCGCATCAGCTCGTCGATGGTGCTCTCGCCCCGAAGGACATGCGCCAGCCCGCTGTCCCACAGCGTCTTCATCCCGCCGTTCCGGGCCGCCTCGGCGATCTTGTCCGCGGTGGCGCCGGACGCGATGCGCCGCTCCACCTCGGGCGTCACCATCAGCACCTCGACGATCGAAAACCGGCCGCGATAGCCCGTCATGGTGCAGTCGGGGCAGCCCGCCGCACGGTACAGCGGCGTGCCCACGGGCACCCAGCGCTTGATCCGGTCGGGCGGGCTCTCCATCCACACTTCCTTGCATGTGGGGCAGAGCTTGCGCATCAGGCGCTGCGCGACCACACCCCGCAGCGCGGCCGCGATCTTGTAGGCCTCGACGCCGATGTCCACGAGCCGCGTGACAGCGTTGGGGGCATCGTTGGTGTGCAGCGTGGACAGCACCAGGTGCCCGGTGAGCGACGCCTGCACGGCGATCTGCGCCGTCTCCTTGTCGCGGATCTCGCCCACCAGCAGCACGTTGGGGTCCTGGCGCAGAATGGACCGCAGCGCTGAAGCGAACGTCAGCCCAGCTTTCTCCTGCACCTGCACCTGCACGATGCCGGCGATGCGGTATTCCACCGGGTCTTCGACCGTGACGATATTGACGCCCTCGCTCTGGATCTGGCGGATGGCCGAGTAGAGCGTCGTGGTCTTGCCCGAGCCGGTGGGGCCGGTGACGAGAATGATCCCCTCGTGGTTCTGCAGCAGGGCGTTGATGGCCTCGACCTCGCCCGCGATCATCCCCAGTGAATCGAGCGATTTGACCGTGGCGCGGGGGTCGAGGATGCGGATCACGACCTTCTCGCCGAGCGACGCGGGCAGGGTCGAAACGCGCAGGTCGATCGGCTGGCTGTTCACCGCCACGCGGGCGCGCCCGTCCTGGGGCCGCAGCCGGTCGGCGATGTCGAGCGAAGACATGATCTTGATGCGCGAGATCAGCGGCAGCCCCGCGGCGCGGGGGATCTTCATCACCTGGCGCAGCACGCCGTCGATGCGGTAGCGGACGGCCACCCCGCCCTCTTCCGGCTCGATGTGGATGTCCGAGGCGCGCGAGAGGATGCCCTCCGAGATGATGAGGTCCACCAGCCGCACCACCGGGCGCTGGCTCGCCTCCTCGGCCGAGATGTTGATCTCCTCGGCGTCCTGATGGTCGGCGATCTGTACCAGCTCGGCCGAGCCCTCCATGCTGTCGAGCAGCTTGTCGAGCGACTTCTCCGGCTTGTACATCTCGTCCAGCTTCTCGGCGATCTTCGAGGGCGAGAGCAGCAGCGTGCGGACCTCGCGCGCCGTGGCGAAGGCGAGCGCCTTCTCGGCGTCCAGGTCGAACGGATTGGCGGTGGCGACTTCCAGGAACGAATCGGTGAGGCGGAGCGGCAGGATGCGATAGCGGCGGGCCAGCGCTTCGGGGATGCCGTCCTTCACCTTCGCGTCGAGCTGGGCCAGGTCGCAGATCTTGAGCCGGAAGCGCGTGGACAGCGCGTCGAGGATCTGCTCGTCGCTGACCACGCTCTGGGCGACGAGCGTCTCCCACAGCGTGCGGTTCGGCTCCGCCTTGGCCCGGATCTCGTCCAGGCGCTCAGGCGTGAGGATCCCTTCGAGGGATCGTCCCAGCCATTCATCGGGAAAGGCGATGTCGGTCATCGGGTCGCTGCACCAAACCTAGCCCGGCCCCTGCCCCCGTCCAGCCCGGAGCGCCTCACAGGATGCTCCAAAAATCGCGCGTCAAATCGAATGCGAAGCGCGCGCGCCGGCTCTGCACGCCATAGCCCGCTTCGATCCGCAGGGCGCCCAGCCATTCGAGTGCGGTCCCGACCGTCACGCGCGCGCCCGGCGTAGCGAGCCACGGCGTGCCGGCCACCGGCCCCCCGGCCCACCCCGCGGCCGCGAACGGCGCCACCATGATGCGACCCGGCGTGCGCACGAACGGTCCCGCGCCGATGCGCACGAACGGCACCGACAGGCGCCACTCCGCCTGCAGTAGCGCCGCGCGGCGGCCGCCCCACTCGCGGAACGGGTCGCCGAGCAGCGTGCCGCGCCCGCCCAGGGTGAAGCTCCGGTGCGCGGGCAGCGCCGCGGTCGACGTGCCGCCCTGCGCGCGCAGCAGCACGCGCGTGCCGCCGAGCGGCAGGAGCAGATGGCCCTCACCCGCGACGCGCGCGTACGTTGTGCCGCCGTCGGGCGCGCCCGCCTCGAACACCAGCTCGGCGTGCACGTCGCGCCGCACCGCGAAGCCCTCGCTCTTGCGGCGCAGATGCAGCTGAATCAGATCGAGCGCCGGACCGCCGAGGGCGGGATTGGGCCGGAACGTGCCGGTGGCCGGCGCCATGCGCACTGCCAGACTGGTGGGACGCTCGCGCACAACGCCGGCGCTCCACTCGCCGCGGACGCCGATGGCGTGCCGCAGCGTGACGCCGCCGCCCTGGGCGAGATAGTAGTCGCCGTAGTCGTCGCCGAACTCCTGCGCCGCGAGCGAATTGACGATCGGCGATACCACCGGCCAGTCCCCCACGTCGCGCACGTCGCGGTGCAGCTCGACCTCGAGCGCGCCGCGTCCCACCGCGCGCGTGAGCGTGAGCCCGCCCATGGCGCGGTGGTCGGCGAACCCGTAGCTGACGCGCGCCCGGCCCTCGAGCCGCTGATTCTCGGAGCGCCAGACGGCGCCGACGCCGGGGGTCACGCCTTCCACCCGGTTCACGTGCAGCAGGTCGCTCGCGCCGCGCGCGGCCAGCACCCGCGACTTGAGGCCCGACAACGCCCGCCCGCCTGCGATACGCTCCACCTGCGCCCGCACGGCCTCGAGGTCGCCCTGGCGCACCGGCTCGGCCACGTCCTGGATCGCCGCGCCCAGCGGCTCGCGCCACGGGAACGAGTCGCGCTCGGCCTTGGGCACCGGCGTGATTTCCTCGCCGGCGAACCAGCTCGCGACCAGACCGAGGTTGAACTGATAGTCGCCGATTTCCCAGCGGCCCCGGATGATGCCGCGGGCCGGCAGCTCCAGGAACGTGCCGCGGCGCCGGATCTCGATCTCCTGGCGGTAGGGCAGCCAGAAGCGGTCCGACCACAATGCGTTGTCGAGGACGATGCTCACGTCTTCGAGCCGCGCATCGCGGTAGGACTTGGGCGTGAAGTTGAACGTCATCCGCACGAGGTCGGCGGTGCGCGCGTCCACGTAGAGCGTGCCGACGATGCGCGGCTGCGCGAAGTCCTTGGGCCGCACTTTCAGGCCGATCACCTGCACCGCACCCGCGGGCATGGCGAGGGTGACCGTGTCGGCGAGGGCGAAGTCGTAGACCAGGGGCCCGGCGGCGCTCAACGGATGCGGCACGTCCACCACCTCGTCGCCCTCGCCCAACCGGATCACGTCGCCGAAATTGTTCTGGACGATGCCCAGGTGGTCGCGGTGATACACGTTGTCGGTGGGGAGCTCGGCCTGGTCGCGCCAGCCGATGATGCGTTGCTTGCTCAGCCCCGGGGCCTTCCAGTACACTTCCAGCGCGAGCTCGTCGGCCTTGATGAGGCGGGGCGGCTCGTGCAGCCCTTCGCCGAACTGCCCGAGGAAGAAGAGGAATCCGTGAGCCTGGGCCTTGTAGTCGCGCAACGCGGTGTCGCTCGTCAGGCGGCCGCGCGCGAGGATCGCGCGGCGCGCGAGGGCGACCGCGGAGTCGGTATTCCAGGCCTGCGCGGCGGCGGGGACGGTCGGAACGGCCAACGCGAGGATGAGCACCAGCAGACGACGCATCGTGCCGCAATCTCGCGGGGGCTCCTGGCAGCGGCAAGCGCGCTGCTCGCGGCCTGCGGCGGCGGCGCCACCGGCCCGACCGGGACGCCGCGCGCGGCGCTGCTGGCGCTGGCGCAGGCGGACACATTCGCGCCCGTCGCCCGGACGTATTACGTCCAGAACAACGTCACCACGCACGTGCAAGTCGTACACAGCGATCCCTCCAACACCGTCTTCGCCGACATCACGTTCACGCCGTTCAGCATTTTCTCGCTCGACGGCCACGGCGTCTGCGACACCTGCACCGTGGGCATCACCGTCACGGTGCAGCCCGGTACCTACTTCTTCTCCGTCGGGCCGGCAGGCATCCGCTTCGACGCCGCCAACCAGCCGACTGTGGTCATATCGTACGCCACGTACGGTGACGCGTCCGTGTTCGACTCCAGCGCGCGCTACGCCGATGCGGGCGCATTCCAGGCCGCGCTCGAGCTGTGGCACGAGCGGCACGCTGGCGCCTGGTACCTCGCCAGCGGCTCGGGCCCGGGGCCCGGCGCGAGCCAGGTATCCGCGGGGCTCGAGGGCCCGGGCAACTATCTGGTCGCGGCGCTGAAGTGAGCGACCCGCGGGCCGAATTCCTGGCGCGCGCCGAGCGCGGCGGCGTGGTGCCGCTGGTACGCGAGGTGCTGCTCGACGCCGACACCGCCGTCGCCGCGTTCGCCAAGGTCGCGCGGCCGCCCTTCGCCTTCCTGCTCGAGTCGCTCGTGGGCGGCGAGCGCTGGGCGCGCTACACGTTCCTCGGCACGGAGCCGAAGGAAGTGTGGCGCTACCGCGAGCGCCGCGCCGAGTGCTGGACGCGCGACACGGGCTGGCAGGCCGCCGGCCCGGCCGAGGATCCCCTCGCCCATCTCGCCGCCCGCATGCGGCAGCTCGCGCCCGTCCCGGTGCCCGGCTTGCCGCGCTTTACGGGCGGCGCCGTGGGCTATCTGGGCTACGATCTGGTCCGCTCCGTGGAACGCCTGCCGCATCCGCCGGCCGACACGCTCGAGCTGCCCGACGCGATGCTGATGATCGCCGACTCGCTCGTGATCCTGGACAACCTGTTCGGCCGGGCGATCGTCGTGGTGAACGCCGAAGTGCCGGCTGCGGCCACGGCGCGCGAGCGGGTGCGGCTGTTCGAAGCCGCCGAGGCGCGCGCCGACGAGCTGGTGCGCCGGCTCGGCGCGCCGCACGACCTCGCTCCGCTGGCGCTCAAGTCCGCGGCGCCCGCCGTCCTGACCGAGTCGCGTTACCCGCGCGCCGACTTCGAGCGCGACGTCGGCCGCATCCTGGAATACATCCGGGCGGGCGACACGTTCCAGACGGTGCTGTCGCGCCGCCAGACCGCCCCGGGCGCCGTGGACCCGCTGCGCCTGTATCGCTGCCTGCGCGCCCTCAATCCCGCGCCCTACCTGTTTCATCTCGCCTTCGATGACTTCGCCCTGGTGGGCAGCTCGCCCGAAGTGCTGGTGCGCGTCGAAGACGGCGAGGTCACGGTGCGGCCGATCGCGGGCACGCGCCCGCGCGGCGTGACGCCGGCGGAAGACGACGCGCTGGGGCGCGACCTCGCCGCGGACGAGAAAGAGCGCGCCGAGCATCTCATGCTCGTGGACCTGGGCCGCAACGACGTGGGCCGCGTCGCGGAGTTCGGCAGCGTGCGGCTCACCGACTTCCTCACGATCGAGCGCTACTCCCACGTCCAGCACCTGGTGAGCGAAGTGCGGGGCCGCCTGCGCGCCGGCTACGATGCGCTGGACGCGTTCAAGGCGTGCTTTCCCGCCGGGACCGTGACGGGCGCGCCGAAAGTGCGCGCCATGGAGATCATCGACGAGCTGGAGCCGGAGCGGCGCGGTCCCTACGCCGGCGCCGTCGGGTACGTCGGCTGGGGCGCGCAGAATCTCGATACGGCGATCGCCATCCGCGCCGCCGTCGTCCTGCGCGACCGCGTCGTGGTGCAGGCGGGCGCGGGCATCGTGGCGGACTCCGTGGCGGCGCGCGAGTTCGCCGAGTCCGAAGCCAAGGCGCAGGCCGTGCTGCGGGCGCTGGCCCTCGCCAGAGCCGCCGACTGACGTATATTCCGCGCCTGTGTTCAAGCTGCTGAGCACCACGGGCGACCAATCGATCGAGCTGCAGCCCGGCCGCGCTTTGGTCGTCGGGCGGGCGGTCACGAGCGACGTCCCCATCTACGATCCCACCATCTCCCGCCGCCACGCCGAGGTCGCCTTGAGCGACCGCGGCGTGAAGGTGAAGGACTTGGGATCCTCCAACGGCACGTTCCTGAACGGCGCCCGCGTGACCGACGCCGAGGCCTCGGCCAACGACATCGTCACGTTCGGGAAGGTCGCCTTCAAGGTGATCGAGGTAACGGCGCCCCAGGCGCGGCCGCAGGTGGTGGCGCCGCCCGCCGACTTCGCGTCGCCAAAGCCCGCCGGCGCCACCATCGTGCGCCAGCTGCCCGTGAGCGCCT
>DATLWA010000301.1:0-16627 GCA_035576905.1 Gemmatimonadales bacterium | reverse complement strand
CCACGACAGAGCCCGCTTGGCGCACGTGGGGGCCGAGGATTTTTCGCAGCGCTGCATGCACCAGGTGCGTGGCGGTGTGATTGCGCTCGATGTTCTTGCGCCGAGCTTCGTTCACCTGGGCGAGCACGGGCGTGGGCTCGATCGGCTCGCCGAACGTGCCGACGACGGCGCTCTTGCCGTCGACCTTCTCCACGTCTTCGACGGTCAGCTCCCAGCCCTGCCCCTTCACCACGCCGGTGTCGCTCACCTGCCCGCCCGACTGCGCGTAGAACGGATTCTCCTCCAGCACCAGCTCCACGCGGTCGCCCTGCTGGCGGAATTCGACGAGGCTGGTCTCGGCCTTCGTCGCCTCGTACCCGATCCATCTCTGAGACGCCTTGGGTTTGACCTTGATCCAGGCGCCGTCCTTGCCGGCGTGGACGGCGGGCGCTTCGCCGCCCGCTCCCACCGCGCGTGCCGCGCGCGAGCGGCGGCGCTGCTGCGCCAGCGCGACCTCGAACCCTTCCGCGTCCACTTTCTGCCCGCGCTCCGACGCGATCATCTGCGTCAGGTCGAGCGGGAAGCCGTAGGTGTCGTACAGCTTGAACGCGTCGTCGCCCGAAATCACCGTGGCGCCCTTGATCTCTTCCATGCGTCGCAATCCGCCGGCGATGGTCTCGAGGAAGCGCTCCTCCTCGGCCTGCACGACTTTCTCGATGTGCTCGCGCTTGGCGAGCAGCTCGGGATACACGCCGCCCATCAGCTCGACGGTCCGCATGGCGATGTGCACCAGCGTCGGCTCGTGGCGGCCCAGCACCCAGGCGTGGCGCACGGCCCGGCGCAGAATGCGGCGCAGCACGTAGCCGCGGCCGTCGCTCGACGGATACACGCCGTCGGCCAGCAGGAACGCCACCGCGCGCGCGTGGTCGGCGAGCACGCGGTAGGGCGCCCCTTCGGGCCCGCGGTCGTACGGCCGGCCCACCACCTCGACCGCGCGCTCGATCAACGGGACGAACAGGTCGGTGTCGAAATTCGACGGCACGTCCTGCAGTACCGCGCTGATGCGCTCCAGTCCCGCACCCGTATCGACGGAGGGCTTGGGCAGCGGCACGCGCGAGCCGTCTTTCTGCAGGTCGTACTGCATGAACACGAGGTTCCAGATTTCGGTCACGTGCCCCGCGTCCTGCAGCGCCTCGAACTGGCCGGTGGAGAGCTCGCCCTTCCGGTGGCCCCGCAGGTCCACGAAAATCTCCGAGCACGGTCCGGCGGGCCCGGTGTCGCCCATCTGCCAGAAGTTGTCCTTGTCGCCCAGCGCGAAGATCGGCAGGTGCTTGTCGATTTTCTTCCAGAGACTGCTCGCCTCGTCGTCCGACGTATGCACCGAGATGTAGAGCCGGGCGGGATCGATGCCGAGCCACTCTTTGGACGTCACCCACTCCCACGCGTAGGCGATCGCGTCTTTCTTGAAGTAGTCGCCGAATGAGAAGTTGCCGAGCATCTCGAAGAACGTGTGGTGCCGCGCGGTGTGGCCCACCTGCTCGAGATCGTTGTGCTTGCCGCCCGCGCGCACGCACTTCTGGCACGTGGTGGCGCGCGAGTACTCGCGCCGTTCCAGGCCCTGGAACACGCGCTTGAACTGCACCATGCCGGCGTTGGTGAACAACAGGGTCGGATCATCCGCCGGCACGAGCGGCGAGCTGGGCACCTCCTGGTGCCCGCGGGCCTTGAAGAATTCGAGAAACTTGCGGCGGATGTCGACGGACTTCATGGGGCTAAATATAAACCGGGACGGGGGTTATGGGGGCAGGTCGCCGCCCCTACACGCCTCCTCCACCAGCGTCCTGGCGTTCGCCCCGGCGTAGCCCCGGCGCACCAGGAACGCCATGAGGCGGCGTTTGCGCGCCCGCAGCGGCACGTGGGCCAGCTGCTGCGCGCGCTTGGCCACGACAAGGGCGGCCTGGCGCGCGGGGTCGATCCCTTCGGTGGCCAGCGCCTGCTGCACCGCCGCCTCTGCCAGCCGGCGCTCGACCCCTTGGCGCAGCAGGTCGCCGATGAGCCGAGCGGGGCCACGCCCCCGGCTGGCGCGGGTCGTGGCGTATTCGGCGGCGAAGCGGGCGTCGTCGAGCAGGCCGCGTGTGGCGAGGCGCTCGAGGGCGGCGTCGACGGCGGCGGGCGGGTGTTGTTTCTGGAGCAGGCGGCGGCGCAGGTCGGCGCGCGCGTGGGGGCGGAGGGCGAGTTTGCGCAGGGCGGCGCGATGGGCGCTTTCGGCGTCGGCCAGTTCCTGCAGCCGCGCCAGCGTCGCGGGCTCAAGCACGGTGCCCACTTCGAGTTTGAGCGCGGCCAGCTGCTCGGCCGGGAGGGACGCAAAACGCCCCCGATCCACCTCGAGCAGCCGGTAACCCGGCTGGCGGGGATCGGGGGCGAGTCCCGTGACGACCGGCACTCAATCCTCGGAGGCCGCGGCTTCCTCGTCCGGCAGGCCCGGCTCCACCGGGGGCTTCATGCCGAGATGCTCCTTCACGCGCGCTTCGACCTCGGCGCGCATGTCGAGATGGTCCTTGAGGTAGAGCTTGGCGTTCTCCCGCCCCTGGCCGATGCGCTCCTTGCCGTAGGCGTACCAGGCGCCCGACTTCTCGATGATGCCCGCTTCGGCCGCGATGTCCACCAGCAGCGATTCGTGACTGATGCCTTCGTCGAACATGATGTCGAACTCGGCCTGGCGGAACGGCGGCGCGACCTTGTTCTTGACGACTTTGACGCGCACGTGGTTGCCGATCACCAGCTCGCGCTCTTTCACCGGCGCGATGCGCCGCATGTCGAGCCGCACCGACGCGTAGAACTTGAGCGCGCGGCCACCCGAGGTCGTTT
Organism: Gemmatimonadales bacterium; assembly: GCA_035576905.1. Classification (GTDB taxonomy): domain Bacteria; phylum Gemmatimonadota; class Gemmatimonadetes; order Gemmatimonadales; family GWC2-71-9; genus DATLWA01. The sequence continues at coordinate 13,780 of DATLWA010000301.1, read as the reverse complement.
CGGGGTTGCCAAACATGATGCCGATCTTCTCGCGCAGCTGATTGATGAAAATCACGGAGGTGCGCGACCGGTTGATCGAGCCGGCGAGCTTGCGCAGCGCCTGGCTCATCAAGCGGGCCTGCAGGCCGGGCAGCGAGTCGCCCATCTCGCCTTCGAGCTCGGCCTTGGGCACGAGCGCCGCCACCGAGTCGATCACGACCACGTCGACGGCACCCGAGCGCACCAGGATCTCGGTGATCTCGAGCGCCTGCTCCCCCGTGTCGGGCTGCGACACGAGCAGATCGTCCACGTTCACACCCAGCTTCTTGGCGTATTCGACGTCGAGCGCATGCTCGGCATCGATATAGGCCGCGGCCCCGCCCTGGCGCTGCGCCCCCGCCACCACGTGCAGGGCGAGCGTGGTCTTGCCGCTCGATTCCGGCCCGAAGATCTCGGTCACCCGGCCGCGCGGAATGCCGCCCACACCGATGGCGGCGTCGAGATTGATGGCGCCCGTGGGGATGGCGTCGACCCGGACCTGGGGGGAATCCGACCCCATCCGCATGATCGAGCCCTTGCCGCAGGTCTTCTCGATCTGCGTGATGGCGAGGTTGAGCGCCTTGCGGCGATCGTCGGAAAGGCCGTTGGTATCTGACTTTTCGGCTGCCATGGTGTTCCTCGACATGGGTACGGGCCCCCTTTCGGTGAAGCCCGAATATATACCGAAGCCCCGTCTAGCGCCAGCCGGGGCGGAACGCATCCTCCAGGTGCTCGATCTTGCCGTTCTTCAGGCCGATGGCGTCGAAGCGGTAGATGTCGCCCGGCTGCCCGAAGCGGTCCACCCAGGCCCGGGAGGCCCGCACCAGCTCGCGCTGCTTCTCGCCGGTGATCGCTTCCATGGGGCTGCCGAACCCGTCGCCCCAGCGCGCCTTCACTTCCACGAACGTCACCACCTGGCCGCGCCGCGCCACGATATCGATCTCGATCCGCCCCACGCGGAAGCGGTGGGCCACGACCATCCAGCCCTGGCTGCGCAGATACGCGATCGCCTGCTCTTCAGCCGCGAGGCCGCGCTTGTGCCGCTCGTCGCTCCAATCTGCCGGGTCGCTGCGCACGCCGCTTTTCACGCCGGCAACGTAATGGCCCGCCGCCAGACTCAAGCACCGAATTTACGCGCGCGGTACCGTTTCAACTCCCGCAGATCTCGTCCAGCTCCTCGAGCCCCACCAGCACGTCGCGCGGCTTCGAGCCGTTGGCGGGACCGAGGATCCCGGCGAGCTCGAGCTGATCGATGATGCGCGCGGCGCGCCCGTAGCCGATGCTCATGCGGCGCTGCAGCAGCGAGGTCGAGCCGAGCTGGTTCTGGATGCAGACTTCGGCCGCCTGGCGGAATAACGTGTCGCGGTCGCCTGGGTCGCCGGACTCGCCGCCGCCGCCGCCCCGCTCCGCCGCCTCGGCCGCTTCGATCGCCGCGATCTGCTCTTCCATCGCCGCGCGCACGCCCGCCGTGGCGTCGGCCGCCTTGCGCGCGCGATACCAGTCGATGATGCGCTCGGTCTCTTCGGTCGAGATGTAGGCGCCCTGCACGCGCATCGGCTCGCTCTTGCCCGGCGGCAGGAACAGCATGTCGCCGTTGCCGAGCATCGTCTCGGCGCCGTTCTGGTCGAGAATCGTGCGGCTGTCGACTTTGGCCGATACGCGGAACGCGATGCGGCAGGGAAAGTTCGCCTTGATCAAGCCCGTGATCACGTTCACCGACGGCCGCTGCGTCGCGAGCAACAGGTGGATGCCGATGGCGCGCGCCTTTTGGGCCAGCGACGCCAGCGGCGTCTCGATCTCGCCCTGCACCGTCAGCATCAGGTCGGCCAGCTCGTCCACGATGACGACGATGTAGGGCAACACGCCGTCGGTGTACTCGCCGTCGAGCGGCAGCTCTTTCTGGACGCCCGCCTGGGTGGCGAGCGTCTCGCGCGGTCCCTTGAGCGGCTTTTTCTCCTCGACCTTCTTGTTGAAATCGCCGACGTTGCGCGCGTGGTTAGCGTGCAGTAGCCGGTAGCGCCGCTCCATCTCGCCCACCGCCCACTTCAGCACCGTCGCCGCTTTATGGTGGCTCGTCACCACCGGCATGCGCAGGTGCGGCAGGTCGCCGTACATCGACAGCTCCACCATCTTCGGATCCACCATCAGCATCTGCAGCCGGTCGGGCGGATACGAATAGATCAGACTGGTGATGATGGTGTTGATGCAGACCGACTTGCCCGAGCCCGTGGCGCCGGCGATCAAGAGGTGCGGCATCTTGGCCAGGTCGTCGTAGACCTCCTGGCCTTCGAGGTCGCGCCCCAGCGCCACCGGCAGAATGCGCCGCCCCTCGCGGAAGCGCGCGTTGTCGATCAGCTCGCGGATCGTCACGATGCGCGCGCGCGGGTTGGGCACTTCGATGCCGACGCGCGCCTTGCCCGGAATGGGTGCGACGATGCGCAACGACCGCGCCTTCATCGCCAGTGCCAGGTCGTCGGCCAGCCCCGCGATGCGCTGCACCTTCACCCCGGGACCGGGCTCGAGCTCGAAGCGCGTCACCACCGGACCGATCGTGCGGTCGGCCAGTGTGCCGCTGACGCCGAACGTCTCGAGCGTCTGCACCAGCCGCTGGCCCATGGCGTCGATCTCGGCCGTGCCCGGATCGAGCTCGTCCTGTGACAGCGCCGTCAACAATTCGGGCGGCGGCAACAGCACGCCTTCGGGCGGCGGCGGAGCGGGCTTGGGAGGCGGCGCGGGTTTGGACTTGCGGGCTTTCTGGGGAGCGGGGAGCGGCGCGCGGGGAGCGGTGGACTCGAGCTTGGTGGCGACCACCGCAAAGTCGGCATCCTCTTCGAACCTGGCCGCCGGTGTCTTCGCCGCGCTCTTACGCGGTTTGTCTTTACCGCTCACCTCTGACCGCTCACCGCCTCTCAGCACCATCAGCGGATGCCAGCCGATCGTGACGATGCCGAGCGCCGACAGGGCGAACAACCCCGCGAGAATGCCGCCCGCGGTGCCCACGGCCGCGTGGACGTCGCCCGCGATCCAGGCCGGCACGAGCCCCACCAGCCGCTCGCGGCCCGTCCACAGCGTGTAGTCGGCGGGAATGATGTGCACGCCCGCCACGATGGCGACTGAGTACGGCGCGATCACGATCAGCCCCGCGCCCAGCGCGGCGGCGCGCACCGTCGAGACGGAGCCGAGCCGGTCGAACGCCGCCAGCGCCCAGCCGATGCCCAGCAGCGGAATGACCACCGCGCCGACCCCGAACGTATGCCACAGAAAACCGCCCACCACGAGCCCCACCTGCCCCGTGGTGCGCCAGGGGAGAAGGGTCAGCCCCAGGAACAGGCCGACGAGCAGCGCGGCGACGCCCGTGAGCTCTTGGCGAACCTTGGGGTTCACGTGATGCGGCGGTCCGCGTAGACGGGGACGGCGGCGAAACGATCGGCCTTGGCGCTGAACGCGACGTCGGCGGCGAGGTCGACTTCGGCGAGCTGGCGCGCGGCATCGCACTGCTCCAACGCATCGCGCCAGTTCTTGTAGCGGGCGGTGAGGTCGAGCGACACCTGGGCGGCGTCGTTCAAGGTCAGCTTTTTCGGCGGCACGCCCTTCTTCACGGCCTTGATCAACCGGCCGGCGGTGTAGGCATCCTCCAGCGCGAACTGCTTCTCGCGGCCCGCGCACACGATCGCCAGATCCGACCGCTCGGTGAACACCGCGCGGGCGCGCTCGGCCAGCGCGGTGAAATTCACGGCCCCGCCCACCAGCACGGGCGCGCCGGCCTGCGCCGCCACCAGCGCCGGCGTGCCGTTGGTGGTGGAGAGGAAGATCGTCTTCCCCGCCACCACTTCGGGCGTCATCTCGCGCGGGCTGTTGCCCAGCTGGAAGCCCGCGATCTTGAGCGACTTACGCTCGCCCGCGAGCAGGATGCCGTTCTTTTCGAGGTTGGCGGTGAGGCGCACGGCTTCTTCGGACGTCGCGGCCGGCACCACCGCCTTGGCGCCGTTGGCCAGCGCGGTGACGATCGTGGTCGTGGCGCGCAGCACGTCGATGACGACCACCCCGCGGCCGGCAAGGTCTTCCTCCTTGACGCCGAGCGGGGTGAAGTAGACGTCGATCTTCATTCCGGCGCTTGCAGCAGCTGGGGGTTCCGCTCGAGGAACTTCGTGTCGATCGTGCCGGCCACGAAATCGGGGTGGCGCATCACGCGCGCGAGAAACGGAATGGTGGTGGTCACGCCTTCAATGATAAACGAGTCCAGCGCCTGGCGCATACGGGCCAGCGCCTCCTCGCGCGTGTTGCCGTGCACGATCACCTTGGCGAGCAGCGAATCGTAATACGGCGGCACCGTGTAGCCGGCGTAGATGTGCGTGTCGACCCGCACGCCGGGGCCGCCCGGCGGATGGTACGCCGTGATCTGCCCCGGCGACGGCTGGAAGTTGCGGTAGGGATCCTCCGCGTTGACGCGGCACTCGATGGCGTGGCCGCGCAGCCGGTTGCCGTTCATCACCAGCGAGAGCGGCTCGCCCGCCGCGACCCGGATCTGCTCCTTCACCAGGTCGAAGTTGGTGCACATCTCGGTGACGGGATGCTCCACCTGGATGCGGGTGTTCATCTCCATGAAGTAGAACGACCCGTCTTCGTCCAGCAGGAACTCGATCGTCCCCGCGCCCACGTAGCCGATCTCGCCGGCCAGGCGCACCGCCGAGGCGCCGATGGCTTCGCGCTGCTCCTGCGACAGCGCCGGGCTGGGCGCTTCCTCGATGAGCTTCTGGTGGCGCCGCTGCACCGAGCAGTCGCGCTCGCACAGGTGCATCACCTTGCCGTGCTTGTCGCCCATGATCTGGATCTCGATGTGCCGCGGGCGCGCCAGATACTTCTCGATGTAGACCTCGCCCGACCCGAACGCCGCCAGCGCTTCCTGTTTGGCCAGGTTGAACGCCTGCGAGAACTGCTCCGCGTCGGGCGCCACGCGCATGCCCTTGCCGCCGCCGCCGGCCGCCGCCTTGATGATCACCGGAAACCCGATCTTCTCGGCGACCTTCAGCCCCTCATCCGCGTCCTCGACCGGGCCGGGCGAGCCCGGCACCGTGGGCACCTTGAGCTTCTGGGCGAGCTTGCGGGCGGCGGCTTTGTCGCCCATCTGGCGGATCTGCTCGCCGCTCGGGCCGATGAAGGTGATGTTCGACGTCGCCACGATGTCGGCGAATTCCGCGTTCTCGGCGAGGAAGCCGTAGCCGGGATGGATGGCGTCGGCGCCGGTGATTTCCGCGGCGGCGATGATGCGCGGGATGTTGAGGTAGCTGTCGCGTGAGGGCGGGCGGCCGATGCAGACGTCGTCGTCGGCGAAACGCACGTGCAGGCATTCGCGGTCCGCCTCGGAGTACACGGCGATCGTCCCGATGCCGAGCTCCTTGCACGCGCGGATCACCCGCAGGGCGATCTCCCCGCGGTTCGCGATGAGCACTTTCTTGAACATCAGGGCGTGATTTCGATGCCGCCCGCGGCGCCGTCGGCCGATCCGCCGAACGCGCGGCTCGCCTGCGAGTCGACGCCGGAGAGCTTGAGCGCGAACTCACTCGGATTCGACGCGTAGAACAGGGCGCTCTCGTAACTGATCACGCCCTGCTGGTACCAGTGGAACAGCGACTGGTCGAACGACTGCATGCCGTACTGGATCGAGCCCTCGGCGATCAGGTCCGGAATGCTGAGCTGCTTGCTGAGATCGCGGATGTTGTCGGCGACGGCCGCGGTATTGATCAGCACTTCGGCCGCGGGCACGCGTCCCTTACCGTCCTTGCGCGGCACCAGGCGCAACGACACGACCGCCTGCAACGCTGTCGACAGCAGGTGGCGGATTTCGTCGTGCTGGTGCGGTGGGAAGAACGAGATCACGCGGCTGATGGTCTGCGTGGTGTCGGTGGTGTGCAGCGTCGAGAACACCAGGTGGCCCGTGTCGGCGGCTTTCAGCGCCGTGTCCAGCGTCTCCTGGTCGCGGATTTCGCCGATCAGCAGCACGTCGGGGTCCTGGCGCAGCACGTGCCGCAGCGCCGAGTTGAACGACAGCGTGTCGTTCCCCACCTCGCGCTGCGAGATGTTGGACAGGTTGTCGCGGTGCAGGAACTCGATCGGGTCTTCGATCGTGATGATGTTGACGCGGCGGCTCAGGTTGATGTGGTTGATCAACGCCGCGAGCGCCGTCGACTTGCCCGAGCCCGTGATGCCCGTGATCAGCACCAGCCCGCGCGGCCGCAACGCGATGTCTTCCAATACCTGCGGCAGCGACAGGTCCTTGATCGTCTTCACCTCGTAGGGAATCGCCCGGAACGCGAAGGCGACGGTGCCGCGCTGCTGGTACACGTTGGTGCGGAACCGGCCCACGCCCGGCACGCCGATCGCGAAGTCGGCTTCCTTGTGCTCGGCGAACTCCTTCACCTGGCGGGGCGTCATGATCTGCTCGGCCAGCGACTTCAGCTCTTCGGGCTTGAGCGGCTGTTGCTCCAGCCCCACCAGCTCGCCGTTCACGCGGACGGTCGCGGGGCGGCCGACCTTGAGCAGCAGGTCGGAGCCGTTGCGCCGCACCATCTCGCTGATGGCCGCCTTGAAGTTGAATGCCGCGCCGGCGGCGGGGGCCTGCTCAGCCATTGGGATCCACCCGGTAAAGGACCTGCCCGAACTCCACGGGCTGCGTGTTCTCCACGGAGATTTCGCGGATCACACCGTGCAGCTCCGACTCGATCTCGTTCATGATCTTCATCGCTTCGATGATGCAGACGACCTGGCCCGGCGAGACGCGGCTGCCGACTTTGACGTACGGGTCGGCCCCGGGCTCGGGCGCCGAGTAGAACGTCCCCACCATCGGCGATTTGATCTCGAGCAGCTGGCTCGCGGGGGCCGCAGCGGCGGGCGGCGCGGACGCTTCTCCCGTCCCCCGTCCCCCTTCCCCCGCACGAGAGACGGGTATGGCGGCATGCCCGGGCATTTGGGCCACGACCACGTGGTCGGTGTTATGCCCGGCCTTCGACACCCGCACCGAGGACCAGACGCCGAACAACCCGCGCCGGATCTCGATCGCGCCGACTTCGGGCGCATCCTTCAGGATCTGGACCAGCCGGGTGATGATATCGAGGTTCATGAGATACCCGAAATAGACACTTCCGCGCTCACGTCGCAACCTCGAGCAGCTCGGTCGCGCCGTCAGATAGGAGGACCGGACCGCCGGCCCCGAGATGCACGTCGTCTTCGATGCGTACGCCGCCCTGCCCCGCCAGATACACGCCCGGCTCGATCGTCACGACCGCGTCCACGGGCAGCGGCTCCGTGTTGGTGCGCGCCAGCCGCGGCGCCTCGTGGACGTCCAGGCCCAGGCCGTGCCCCGTCGAGTGTCCAAAGGCGTCGCCGAACCCGCGCGCGGCGATCACGTCGCGCGCCAGGGCGTCGGCTTCGCGGCCCGTCATCCCCGCCCGCACCCCCTCGCGCGCCCGCCGCTGCGCCGTTTGCACCAGATCGTAGAGCGTGCGCTGCGCGTCCGTCGCCTTCGCGCCCACCACCACAGTGCGCGTGATGTCGGCGCAGTAACCGTCGACTTGAGCCCCGAAGTCTAGCAGCAGCCACTCCCCCGCCGCCACTCGCCGCGCGCTCGATGGCGCGTGCGGCAGCGCCGAGCGCTCACCCGACGCGACGATCGCCGGAAACGGATGCCCTTCGCTGCCCAACCGCCGCAGATGCCGCTCCAACGCGCCCGCGATCTCGAGCTCCGAGAGGCCGGGCCGCAGCTCGGCGGCCGTGAGGCGGAACGCTTCCCCCGCGAGCGTCGCGGCCGCGCGAATCGCCGCGATCTCGCCCGCATCTTTCCGCTGGCGCAGCCGCTCCACCAGCTCGCCCGCGGCGGACCAGGCCCAGTTGCGCCCCGCCTGCGACAGCCGCTCGGCGTCCTTGACGGTGAGCGCGTGCGCCTCGTAACCGACGCGCTCGAGCGGCCCCAGGGTGGCGAGTGACTTGAACAGCCGCTCCCACACGCTGGTCCGCTCCACTTCCACCCGCGCCACCGCGCCCGCTTCGGCGCGCGCCTGCTCGTCGTAACGAAAGTCCGTCACCAGCAGCGCGTCGGCCCGCGTCAGCACCGCGAGCCCCGCCGATCCGCTGAAGCCCGTCAGATACCGGATGTTCGCCAGCGACGTGACGAGGAGCGCATCCAGCCCCTCGGCCTCGAGCAACCCAACCAGCGCTTCCTGGCGGGCGTGCCGCCGGTCAGCGCTCATGACGGGACGCGAGGTAGCCGACCAAACCCTCGAGTCCCAGGCGGTAGCTCTCGGCGCCGAATCCCGTCACGACGCCCACCGCCAGATCGGCCAGCACCGACCGGCGCCGCTCCGGCTCGCGCGCGAAGATGTTCGTCAGGTGGACTTCCACGAACGGCACCCGCACCGCGAGCAGCGCGTCGCGCACCGCCAGGCTGGTGTGCGTGAACGCGGCCGCGTTGATCACCGCGCCGTCGGCGTGGCCGCGCAGCTGCTGAATCGCGTCCACCAGCTCGCCTTCGTGATTGCTCTGCGTCCAGCTGCACTCCACCCCCAACGCCCGCGCGCGTTCGCGCGTGAGCTGCTCCACCTCCGCCAGCGTCGCGCGTCCATACAGCTCCGGCTCGCGCTCGCCCAGGAGATTGAGATTGGGGCCGTTCAAGACGGCGATGTGCACTAGCCTTTGAGACCCTTGAGCCACGACTGGAACTGGTCCAGATCGCCTTCGTCCTCACCGCTGGGCCGGGTGCGCCCGGTCGAAGGCCGGGGTGCCGCGGACTTCGCGTCGGGATGCGCGCCCGGCGGCACCGGCGCGCCCGCGGGCGTTGCCGGCGGCGCGCCGCCCGGCGCATTGCCGCCGAAGAAGTCGTCGAACGAGAAGCCGCCCGATGCACTCGCCGGACGCGGTGCCGCCGCCGCCGCTTGCGCGCCCGACCCACGGCCGCCCTCGTCGCCGAACACCGAGTCCAGTGAAATGGAGTCGTCGGCCGGCCGCGACGGCTTGCCGACCTGCTGCGACGGCGCCTCCGCCTCCGCGCTGCCGCTGAATGCCGAGTCGAGCGTCGTCTCGGCGACGGCGCGCGCGGCGGCACGCGGTGCCGCGGGCGGCGGCTCGGCGGGTGCGGGCGCCGGCGGCGGCGTGACCCGCTTGCCGCTCAGCACTCCTTTCAAGAACGAGCCCACCGTCTCGCCGCTCCCCGGCCCGCTGCGCCGTCGCGGCGGCGGCGCGGCCGCGACTGTCCCCGACAGCTGCGCGATCTTGGCGGCGAGCTGCGCGTCGCCGGGACGCTGCAGCAGCAGCGCCTGGTAGACGCGCAGCGCGTCGGTCTTGTGGCCCTGCTTCAGGTACAGCTCGGCCATCGTCTCCGTGAGCACCGGCTCCGCGTGCGACAGCGCGGCGGCATCCGCCGCGCCGTCGTCGTCCGCGGCGCGCGAGCGGACAGGCTCGGGCTCGGGCAGCTCGAGCAGCGGCAGCGGCATGGACACGCGGGCCGGCTCGGGCGGCGGCGACGGCCGCGGCGGCGGGCCACGCCGCGGCGCGGGCGTCGAAACGTCGTCCGGCATGATCAGCGGCAGGTCGACGGTCGGCATGTCCTCGTCCAGCAGCTCGGGCTCGGGCGACGGCGCCGCGGGCGCGGGCGGTGGCGGCAAATCAACCTTGAATGCGCCGCTGCCCTCGTACTGCGTGCGCGCCAGGCCTTCGACCGGCGACGAGTCCTTGAGCGCCGACTTCAGCTCGACTTCCTCCTGCAGCTCCAGGCCTTCCGCCCGCGCGACGTCGTTGTTGGCATTGAGCTGCACGCCGTCGAACTTCTCGAGGTCACTGGGGGCGGCGGTGGCGGCGTCGAGGGGGATGGTGGCCTCGCCGGAGGCCCGCTCGAGTCCGAGCGGGTTGGCCGGGGGCGGCACCAACGTGGCCACCGGCTCTTCCTGGAGACCCTCGACCGTCCGGGTGGGCTGCGCGGCCGCCTTGGTCTTCATCCGGGCCAGCGCTTCGGCCGCATCCCCGTTCATGGGGTCGGCGTTCAGCAGGCGGCCGAGCCATTCGACCGCCTGGTCGAAGCGGCTGTTGCGCTCGGCGATCTCCCCCAGCACCCTCAACGCGATGATGTTCTCGGGGTCGAGGGTGAGCACTTTGTGAAACACCTCGTCGGCGCCGGTGTCGTCCTTCTTGTCCACGAGACAGCGCCCGTAGACGATGTAGGCGGAGACGTAGTCGGGGTGGCGCTCGAGGCCGCTCTTGCACAGCTCGATGGCCTGATCTAGTTGTCCTGCTTTACGATAGGCGTCCGCCAGGGGGGCGAAATTCCGCCCCTTCGGGTTCTCGGCGTAGCGTCGCTCGAGCTTCTCGATCTCGCTGGTGTAGGCCACGCGCCTAAGTGGTTGTGGGAATTGAACCAAGATACCGATTGGCCGGCCGCACTGTCAATCATCGCGACGCTCGGTCGCTTGTCATTTGTCGTTGTCGTTTTTAGACTTATGCCCCTTCCCTCCCCTTTGCAGACGGAGCCAGGCTGATATGGTGATGCGCGCGATGCGCGAGTACTCGAAATACGTCTTTTGGATCCTCGCCATCAGCTTCATCGGCTGGCTCGCCTATGGGCAGGTGCTCGACATCCTCCGTCCCGGGGGCAACGCGGTCCTGACGGTGAACGGCCGTCCCGTGAGCCAGCAGGAGTTCCAGCTGCGGGTGCAACAGGCGTACGACCAGTACCGCCGGCAGAACGGCACCACGCCCCGCACCAAAGAAGACGACCAGGCGATTCAGGATCAGGTGGCCGAGCAGCTGGAGCAGGAGATTCTGCTCCGGCAGCAGTACCAGCGCCTCGGCATCACGGTGACGGACCAGGAAATCGTGGATGCCGCGCGTTCGTCGCCGCCGCCCCAGGTCATGCAGCTGCCGGAATTCCAGACCAACGGCCAGTTCGATCCGTCGAAGTACGAGCGCTACCTGCAGTCGGGTGCCGATCCGCAGTTCCTGGCGGCGCTGGAAGCGCAGTACCGCGAGCAGATCCCCTTCGTGAAGCTGATCCAGTACGTCACCGCGGACGTGTACGTCTCCGACGCCAAGCTGTGGCGCATCTATCGGGACGCGCACGACTCGGCGACGATCGCGTTGCTCGCGATCCGCCCGCAGCAGGTGCCTGACTCCGCGGCCGGCGTGACCGACGCCGAGGTTGCGGCGTACTACGACGCCCACAAGAAGGAGTTCACCCGTCCGGCGGTCGCGTGGCTGTCGTTCGTGGCGCTGTCGCGCTATCCCACGGCTCAGGACACCGCAGCGGCGCGGTCGCGCATCGCCCAGATCCGCGCCGAGATCGCGCGCGGCGCGAAGTTCGCCGACGTGGCAAAGCGCGAATCGTCCGACTCGGGCAGCGGCCGGCTGGGCGGCGATCTCGGCTGGGTGCCGAAGAGCGGCGAGGGCTTCGACAACCAGTTCGCCGCCGGCATGCGGGGCCTGAAGGTGGGGCAATTGTCCGAGCCGGTACTGTCGAGCTTCGGGTATCACCTGATCCGGGTGGACTCGGCGCGGCACGACTCGGTGCGCGTGCGGCACATCCTCGTCCCGATCGAGCTGCAGGGCCCGCACCGCGACACGGTGGAGTCCCGCGCCGACACGCTCGACCGGCTGTCGGCCGAGCAGCCCAATGGTCGCGTCCTGGACAGCGCCGCCCACGCCCTGCACCTGAGCGTCTCGGGCGGGTGGCGGCTCGTGGACGGCGACCGGTTCACGCTGGGCCGCTGGGTGATTCCCGACGTGAGCGTGTGGGCGTTCCAAACGAAGGTCGGCGAGACCAGCCCGGTGATCGAGGCGACGCCCGCGTTCTACGTGTTCCGGCTCGACTCGCTCAAGACCGCGGGCGTGCGGCCGCTCGCCGAAGTGCGCGAGCAGGCGGTCGCGGGCGCGCGCTACGAGAAGAAGAGGGCCATCGCCCGGCAGCAGGCCACGGACCTCTACAGCAAGATCAAGGGCACGCCGAACCTGCAGCGGGCGGCGCTGGCCGTGGGCATTCCGGCGGTGACCTACGGGCCGTTCACCCGGCTCACCCCGCCGCCGGCGCTGCAGGCGGAGCCGGAAGTGATCGGGGCCGCGTTCGGGTTGGGCCCGGGCCAGCGCAGCCCGCTGGTCGAAGGGGAGAACGGGTTTTACGTGGTGGAGTCGCTGGGCCGGAGAATGGGCGATTCGACGGCGTGGCTGGCGCAACGCACCCAGCAGCGCGACGCGCTGATTCAAGCGGCGCGGCAGGCGCGCTACCAGCAGTATCTGGCGGCGCTGAAGACGCGCGCCAAAATCGTCGACCGGCGCAAGGAAATCGCGCGCCAGGCCCAGCAGCAGCAGCCCGGGCAGTGATGTGAGAAGTTAGTCGAGCAGTCGGCGGGGCGGCCGGGACGGCGGCGCGGGTGGCGCTTCTCCCGGCCGTTCGATTTCATCCCGGGCCTGGTTCAAGGCCCGGCGGAACTCGCGCAGGCCCTTGCCGACCGCGCGGCCGGCTTCGGGCAGGCGCTCCGCGCCGAAGGCGAGCAGCGCGATGACGAGCAGCAGCAGGATCTCCCCGCCGCTCAGATTCCCCAACACGACGCGCTCTTACTGGCTCAGCCGCTTGGGCTCGCCGCCGCTCGTGGGAGGAACGCCCGCGGCCGGCGGCGGCGCCTGCATGTTGCGCTGCTCGCTGCGGTCGTCGGTCACGTCGCGCAGGCTCTTCTTGAATTCCTTGATCCCCTGCCCCAACGACGCCCCGATCTCGGGGATGCGCCGCGCGCCGAACACGAGCACGAAAATCAGGAGCAGGATCAGGATGTGGCTGAACGACAGGTCACCGAACATGGACGCCTCGTCTCAGAAGAGCGACCGGGCGACGAAATACGCGATCGCCACCCCCACCAGCGACAACAGGGACACATCGAGCCCGATCGGTCCGAGCGTGATCGACACGACGATCAAATCGACGTGCACCGGCCCCAGGGTCGGCGTCACGGCCGTCGTGAAGAACTCCTTCGCGGCGCTCTCCGGCAGAAACCGCCGCAGCAGGTACTGCAGGAACCCGCCCAGCACGAAGCCCGTGGCGAGCACCCCCAGGTAAAATAGCGGGCGGCGGGGACCACGCGCCACGCGTTAGCTCCGCCGCTCCACGGCGTACGCGATGGCGTCGCGCAGGGCATCGCGCGCCGGCGACGGCGGCAACGCCTCGAGCTCCGTCTCCGCCTGCAGCGCCAGCTCGCCCGCCCGGCGCCGCGCGTACTCCAGCCCACCCGCGGCGCTCACCAGCTGGATCACTTCCGCCACCAGGTCGTCGCCCGGATCGGCGGTGTCCATCAGGCGCGCCACGGTCCGCCGCTCCACCGGCGCCATGCGGCCGAGCGCGGCGATGAGCGGCAGCGTGACCTTGTGCTCCTTCAGGTCGAGCCCGAACGGTTTGCCGGTCACGGCTTCCGGCTCCGTGTAGTCGAGCAGGTCGTCGGTGATCTGGAACGCCATCCCCAGCAGCATGCCGAAGCGCCCCAGCGCCTGGCGGTGCGGCGGCGCCGCGCGCAGCGCGCCGACTTCGCAGGCGCCGGCGAGCAGCGACGCGGTCTTGGAGCGGATCAGGTGATCGTATTGATCTTCGGAGTAGGCCATCTTGTCGTGCGCCTGCAGCTGCCGCATTTCGCCCACGGTCATCTCGTTGGTCACGCGGGCGAAGACGGTGAGGGCATCGAGGTCGCCGAGCCGCACCAGCTCGACGATGGCGCGGGAGTACAGGTAGTCGCCCATGATCACG
>DATLWA010000300.1:0-5429 GCA_035576905.1 Gemmatimonadales bacterium | reverse complement strand
GGCACCACGCCCGCCGGCCAGCCCAGAAGCCGAGCCAGGAATTCGCCCGCCGCCACACCGATTGCCGCGATGGCCGCGGCGTAGATGCCCAACGCCTCGACCCAGCCCACCACGAATCCCGCGCGCGGCCCGAATGCTTCGCGCGCGTACACGTACTTGCCGCCCGCCTTGGGGTGGCGCGTCGCCAGCTCCGCGAACGCCAGCGCGCCCAGAAATGCCAGCGCCCCGCCCGCCGTCCACGCGACGAACGTGAGCCAGGGCCGGCCCAGGCGGCCCGCGATGATGCCCGGCGTGCGGAAAATCCCCGAGCCCACCATGATGCCCACGACCATCGCCAAGCCGTCGGCGGTGCGCAGCGAGCGCTTGAGATCGGTCACAGCGTGACGGTTTGTTTGTCCTGGGCGACGGCCGCGGTCCAGCCGGGCCGTGCGGCAATCGCCTGCGCCAGTGCCTGCGCCGCCTGGTCCTCGCCGTGTACGGCGTAAGTCGCGCGCGGTGGCTTGGTGAAGCCGTTCAACCAGCGCAGCATCTCGTCGCGGTCGGCGTGCGCGGACAACGCGTGAATCGTGGCGACGCTCGCCCGCACCGGCACTTCCTGGCCCATAATCTTCAAGACCTTGGCGCCGTCCTGCAGCGCGCGGCCGCGCGTGCCAGCCGCTTGATAGCCCACCAGCAAGACCGTGGTGCTGGACTCGGGCAACCGCTGCGCCAGGTGATGCAACACGCGGCCGCCCGTCGCCATGCCGCTCGCGGAGATGATGATCACGGGTCCGCGCACACCGTTGATCGCCTTCGATTCATCCACCGAGCGCGTGAACTTGGACTGGCGGGTGGTGAGCGGCCGTCGCATCGCGGCGACTTCCGGCCGGATGTCGTCGTCGCCGGACTTCGCGTGGCGCACGTACAGGCCGGTGACATCCACCGCCATGGGGCTGTCGACATAGACGGGCAGCACCGGCACGCGGTTCGAGTCCTCGAGGTCGCGCAGCATCCACAACAGTTCCTGCGTGCGGCCCACCGCGAACGCCGGGATGACGAGCGCGCCGCCCTGGCGCGCTGTGTCTTTCACCGCGCGCTCCAGGTCCGCCATGGGGTCGCCCGTGTGGACGCGATCGCCGTAGGTCGATTCGATCAACAGGGTGTCGGCTTGCGGCACGGGCTCCGGGTCGCGCAGAATCGGCCGGCCGTAGCGTCCCAAGTCGCCCGTGAACACCAACGTGCCGCCCGCGGCGAACGTCAGCTCGACGGTTGCCGATCCCATGATGTGACCCGCGCGGCGGAACAGCGCGGCGGCGCCCTCCGCCGGGGTGAACGGCGCGGCGAATTCCCGCGGCTCGACCTGGCGCAGCGCGGCCTCGGCGTCGGCGCTGTCGTAGAGTGGCAGCGCGGGCGCGTGCTTGGTGCGGTTATGGCGATTGCGGAAGTCGGCTTCTTCTTCCTGCAGGTGGGCGGCGTCGCGCAGCAACAGCTCGAGCAGATCCGCGGTGCCGGGCGTGCAGTAGATCGGTCCTTTGAAGCCGCGCTTTACAAGGAGCGGCAGCGCGCCCGAGTGGTCGATGTGCGCGTGCGACAGCACGACCGCATCGATCCGCGCGGCGGCGAACGGGAAGTCGGCCCAGTTGCGCTCGCGCAGGTCCTTCAAGCCCTGGAACTCGCCGCAGTCCAGCAGCACCTGCTTGCCGCCGAATGTGACGAGATGGCGCGAGCCGGTGACCGTGCCGGCCGCGCCGCAGAACGTCAGGGTGGGACGATCGCTCACGCTCGATTCCTCGCGCAAAAAAACCCGGCCGGTTCACCTCACCGGCCGGGCCGAACACTCGCGCGCGATTGGACGATACGCTAGGGCTTGCGTCTACCGCCGCCACCGCTGCGTCCACCGCCGCTGCTGCTGCCGCCGCTGTCGCGACGCGGTGGCGGGGGCGCGGGCCGAGACTCACGCCGTGGCGGCGGCGACGAGGGCTTCGCTTCGCGGCGCGGTGGCGGCGACGACGGTTTCACGTCGGGCCGCGGTTCGCGCTTGGGCTCGGGCCGCGCAACCGGGCGGTTGGACCCATCACTCCGCGGCCGAGCGATCACGGGCGCCGGCGGATTCCACATCCGCGACCGCGGCTCAGTGCCTGCCGTCCGCTCGCGCACGCGCGAGCGCGGCAGCACGAACGGCGGATTATTGGGCCGGAACGTGAACGCCCGCGGTCCGAAGCGGCCCGGACCCCACGACCGCGGCTGCATGAACCAGCCGGGATGCGGTTGATATGTGTACGTGAAGATGTAGCCGCCCGGGTAGTAGCCCCCCGGGTAATAGAACGGATCGCAGTACCAGGGATCGCAACCGTAGCCGTAGCCCGTGCCAAAGCCGAAGCGCCAGCCGTAGCCGCCGTAGCCGCCCCAACCCCACGGACCGCAGCCCCAGCAGCTCGCAAAGTACGGGTCGTACAACGGATCGCCGTAGCCCGAATAGCGCGAGCCGTACGCGACGCGCGAGTCGCTGCCGACTGTGTAGGTGGCGACGTCGTAATCGAAGTGGTTGTCGCCCGCCATGGAGTTCGCCAGATCGACCAGGCCGGCCTCGGGATCGTCGGCCACGCGCTGGGCGGCGAGCACCCGGTAGTCCCAGTGACCGTTCACCGCGTAGGCGTCGGTCTTGAACGGCGACGCCGACCAGGCGGCCAGCACGGTGCCCGTGCCGGACGCGTCGTCCACGCTGAACGCCTCGTGATCGCCGCGGCTCTTGACCTCGAAGGTCTTGCCGCCGCGCACGAACGCGTCGTCGGTGGGATCGAGCGGGAACAGCACGCGCACCCGGCCCTGGGCGTCGGCCCGCAGGACGATCACGTAGCCGTCTTCGGCTGCGCGCAGATGCACGCGCATGCGGTCGCCGGTCGTCACGTATTGGTCGGGATCGAGCCAGACGCGCACCGGCGGGTCGTCGGTGCGTAGGGCGACGGCCGGAAGCGACGGAGAGGAGAGAGCGATCAGCAGCGAGAGCAACATAGAGCCACCTTCTTCCTTAACTACGTGCTACCCGTCAGACGGGGCCTCGTTCGCAACGTTAACCGTTTCATGTCCTTAATGCATCATTCCCGGCATATCCGCCATCCCGCCGTGCCCCGGCGCGAGCCGCAAGTACAGCGCCGCGCCCACCGGCGCGCGCCCGCCGTAGAGGGCGGAGAGTGCGGTCGGAACCAGATTGACGCTGCCACGCGCGCCCAATCCCACGGAAACAGACTTCCCCGGCGCCAGCTCGCGCAGCGCGCCCAGGGAAAACGCCGCGACGCCGTAGCGCCGTTGCGGCGGCGCCGCCGTGACGCCCAAGTCGGTGGCGTCCTTGCGCACCCACTCGGCGCGCCCGAACAGCGTCGTCGCGCCGATTGTTCGAGCACCTTCCGCAGTGACGCTGCCGTCCACCGGGCCGCCCAGCGGCATATTCGCGCCGTAGATCAGCGCTCCGGACCAGGCGCCGCCCGCAACCAGCGCGCTGGCGCCGAAGCGGTGGATCGCCGCATCCGGCGTCAACGCTTCAGGACTCTTGAGATAGGCGTACCAGGCCGCGACGCTCCAGCGCGCAACGGGATTCACGGTGAGGCGCGCGCCGAACGAATCGAGCCGCCGGCCGCGGTAATCGAAATTGGTGCGGATCTCGTCGGGCTCGCGCCCGTTGAACGCCGATGCCTCGAGCTTGATTGAGCGCGTGAACACACCGGCTGTGATCACGCCGAACGTGATGTGCGTCGCGTCCTGCCAGTGGTGCGCCAGCGGCGCGAACGGATCGGCGGCGGCCGACGGACGATGGGGGTAGGCGACGGGCCCGACGGCGGGCTCGCCCACGGGCGCGACGTAGAGATCGAACGCCAAGTCGTGCGTGACGGCGTGCTGATAGCGCGCGGCCAGCTCAACGAACAAATCGTGGGGATGTTGGCGGTCGTGCAGCGGCACGCCCTGGTAGCTCTCGCCTGATTGCAGCAGCAACGGATAGCCGCGCCCGCCCACCGTCCAGGGCTCAGTCGAGAACATCGCGCGCAGGGTGAGTCGCCCGCCTGCGGCGGCACGGGCGGCTTCGACCATCGCCCAGTCGATTACACCCAAGCGATTGGCGCCGCGCGGCCCGCCCTGCGCGTCGGCGAAGGCGAACGCGTGGCCGTGCAGCATCACGGACCAGGCGCCGGCCGAGCCCATCCAGTGGCTATGCTCCGCGGCGTCGGGCAGCCACGAAGTGCCGGAGCCGTCGCGTGATTCGGGAATGGCGAGAACCGGCGCCTGGGCGCGCGCGCCGGTCACCGCCAGAGCGGCAAAGAGCAGGAACGCGGTCGGTCTAGTTATGCCGCTCCATCATGCCGGAGTGTTGCGCCCGCATCGCGTCCACCTGGGCGCGCTGCGCGTCGGTCAGGACGGCTTTCGCCTGCAGGGCGGCGTTGAGCATCGCCCAGTGCGCTTCACCCATCGCGTCGTGCGCGGCGATGAAGTGATGCTTCTTGGCGGCGGTGTCCGTCGCCTGCGCCATCTCGTCGAGATGGGGCATGGCGGCCGCGAGGGCGGCGTCGTGGGACGTCTTGGCGCGCTGACCGATCGCTGTAATGCGCGTGACTTGGTCCGCGGTGAGTTTCAGCGTGTCCTTCATGGCGAGCAGATGCTGGGGCATGTACTCCATACCCGCCATCATCGCGTCCATCATGTGTTCCATGGCCGGGTCGGCCATCATGCCGTCATGCATCGGCATGGCCGGCATTCCGGCATGCGGCGCCGCGGCAGCGGGCTGTTGTGCGGCGAGCGACGCTGCGCACAGCAGGGCAAGCGGAACAAGCGTCCAACGGTGGCTCACGTGGTACCTCTTTAAGGGGACGGCGAACCGTACGCATGGTACCCTGACGCCGTCGCCAACGTACGATGAAGGCCCCTTCATCACCACGTATCCACCTTGCCGGCGTCGGGAATGAACAGGCTCTGGCGGAACCGCCGGCGGCCGAACTCGCCGATCAGCTTCTGGGTGGCGGGCGCCACGAAGAAATCGGCCAGCGCCCTGCCGCCCTCGACGTTGATGCGCGGCGCATTCTTGGGATTGAGCTCGAGCACGTGGTACACGTTGTACAGCGCGGGGTCGCCCTGCACTAACGGCACGAGACTGACGCGATCGCGCCATGCGAGATAGGTGGCGATGTCGGTGAGCACATACGCCCGCTTCTCCTCGGCCATCTGCAACGTCTGGCCCATGCCCTGACCCGATTCCATGTACCACACCCCTGCGGGCGCGCTCACTCCCGCCCGGCGCCACAGCTCCAGTTCGCGCAGGTGCGTGCCCGAGCGGTCGCCGCGCGACACGAACGGCGCGCCCAACGAATCGATGCGCCGCAATGCCGTCACCGCGCTCGCAATGCCGCGGATTTTCGCGGGGTCGTCCGGCGGACCGACGATCAGAAACACGTTGTGCATCACCA
>DATLWA010000299.1:0-2159 GCA_035576905.1 Gemmatimonadales bacterium | reverse complement strand
CACCCCAGCGATAGCCGCCGAGCGCGCCGTCGGCGCGCACCACGCGGTGACAGGGGATGACGACGGCCGCCGGGTTCGTGGCGCAGGCCTGCGCCACGGCCCGCGTCGCCTGTGGCCGGCCGATGCGCCGCGCCACGTCGGCATACGACCGCGTCTGTCCGTATGGAATCTTCTGCAGCTCCTCCCACACGCGGCGCTGAAACGCCGTCGCCTGCACGTCGAGCGGCACGTCGAGCTGCGGCGCGCGCCCTTCCAGATGTTTGACGATGGCCGCCGTCCAGCGGCCCAGCCCGTGCGCGTCGCGCTGCAAGCGCGCCGCCGGGAACTCCGACCTGAGCGCCCGCTCCAGCGGCTCGACGGCGTCGCCGAGACTGACGAAGCACACGCCGCGCTCGGTGGCGCCGACCAGCAGGCGCCCCAGCGGCGACGGCACGGCGGCGTAGTGGATGGTGATGCCGGGCGCGCCGCGCCCGTAGGTCTTGGGCGTCATGCCCAGGTGGTCATCCGCGCGTTCGTACACGCGACTCGACGAGCCGAAGCCCGCTTCGTAAACAGCAGGTCCCACGTGTTTCCTCCGTTTCAGTTCGGTTCGTAAGCGCTCACGGCGGCGCGCGTCGCGATACTGCCGCGGCGTGACGCCGAGCACGCGGCGAAAGGCGCGCGTGAGCTGGAAAGGGCTGGCGCCCAGCTCGCGCGCCAGCGGCGCGAGCGGGCGCTCGGGTGCGGCGTCGAGGCGCGCGCAGGCGGCGCGTACCAGCGCGGCCCCCGGATCGCTGAGACCCGCGTCCTTCGGGTGGCAGCGGCGGCAAGCGCGGAAGCCCGCTGCCTCCGCGTCGGCCGGGGCGGCGAAGAACGCGACCTGCGCGCGCCGTGGCCGGCGGCTGGGGCATGACGGCCGGCAGAAGATCCCGGTGGACCGCACCGCGTAGACAAAGCGGCCGTCGTAGCGACGGTCGCGCGCCAGCACGATGCGCCAGCGACTGGCGGGAGTGGTCGAAAGGGCAGCAGCGGCCGTCATGGAGGAAAACATAGTCCGGGGTACGCGGGCGATCTATCCGGTTCTAGCGGGGAAACCGGGCTCAATTCGAGAAGAAGAAGTTCCCGCCGCGGTCGAAGCGCGGGTTCACGACATTGTTGATGGTGGACCCGAACGAGTAGCTCAGGCCGAAGAATGTGAAGTAGGAGTAGTTGGTGGCCAGCTGGCGGCGCGCCAGCAGTACGTCGTCCGTGCCTACCAGCGCCTTCGACAGGTTGAGCTGGTCGTGGATCAACGAGACCTCGCCGAAGAAGTCTAGTGACAGCCCTTTCACGATCCGCACGTTGGCCCCGCCGAAGAAGGTCAAATGGCGTTTGGTGAGGTCGTGGAGATAGGTGGCGCCCTCGAGTGACCCGCTCGCCGAGCCCCAGGGCTGGGTCACACTGAGCGACAGGGCGAGTGTCTGATTGAAGAGCGTCTCGGCGGTCTTGCCGTAAATCGTCGTGTCGGTGTAGTGCGCCACGGCGACGCCGAGCGCGTACTGCAGCGTGAGCCGGCGGCGCGTGGACTCGCTGTACGGCCAGAGGTCGTATTCGAGGGCCGGCGCCAGCGTCGCCAGCAGGCGGTAGTTGCGCCGTGTGGATTGCGCGGCCGAGGTTGTCGCGCCGGCGGACCAGCGTGGGCCGAGGCTCTTGACCACGAGCCCGTCGGCGCCCACGCTCCGCGTGATGTTGCCGATCGTTTCCGTACCGGTCTGGTTACCGAGCGAGTCGTACACCGGCACGTGGTAGTTGCTCTCGCTGTACTGGTAGTTGGCGCTGAAACTCATCTTCCATGCGGCGGTGGTGCGATTGGCGGATACGGAGTTGTACAACGAGAGAGAATTGCTGGACTCCTCCGCGGAGTAGTTGCCGTTTTCCGAGATGCGAAACACCCAGTAGTTCCACGGATCGTGCACCGGCGCGCCCGCCGCGGCCGCGGCGGTATACGTGATCTCGATCTGGGTGGCGAGCGGCGTGCGCGCGACGAAGCGCATCAACCCGAGCTTGAGCACGCGCACCACGCCGGCGCGCGTCTCGTCGTTCGTGCTGGTCCGTCCCGAGATGTAGCGCAGCGTATCGGCCGTATGTGCGAACTGCCGCAGGCCGATGAAGGCGATGGTGTATTCCTGGCCGCCGCCGCC
>DATLWA010000298.1:0-6209 GCA_035576905.1 Gemmatimonadales bacterium | reverse complement strand
GGATGTTCGCTTCGGCGAGCGGTGAGTTGAAGACGCGGTCACCGCCGAACTGGCGCTGCAGGCCCCAGGTGACCTTGAAGACGCCGCCCTTCCCTTTCACGTCCTTGAGGTTCTCCTCGCGGCTCACATCCGCCACGTCCTCGCCGAAGACGAGGATACGCGGATCGCGCGCCATTTCGTCTTTCATGCAGGCGTTGAGCAGGTCCACCATGGTCGTGGGATCGCCCGAGAACTGCGGATCCTCCTCGGTGTCGAATTGCTCGGAGGTGGGATCGACGTCGGGCGAATACACGTAGAGCAGCGCCGTCTCGGGCTTGGGCTGCGGTGCGGCCAGCGCGATGTCCGCGGCGACGTTGATCTCCTCATCCACCGCGCGCCGGATCGCCTCCAGCTCGGCCTCGGTGGCGACGCCGTCCTTGACCAGGCGCTTGGGAAAGAGCACCAGGCAGTCGCGTTTGGCTTCAGCGTCGCGCTCGCGGGGCGGCTTGTACAGCACTTCGTCGTCCGACAGCGAGTGCGAGTACGGCCGCGTGACGTGCGCGTGCACGAGCGCCGGGCCTTTGCGCTTGCGGCAATAGTCGACGGCGCGCAGCATGGCCTCGTAGCTCGCCACCGGATCGCAGCCGTCCACCTCTTCCACGAGCAAGCCGGGGAACTGGGAGACGAGCTTCGACACGGAGCCGCCGGCGGTTTGCACCTCGATCGGCACCGAAATCGCGTACTTGTTGTCTTCGATCAGGAACACCACCGGCAGCTTGAGATTGCTGGCGGTGTTCAGCGCTTCCCAGAACTCGCCTTCGCTGGTGGTGCCGTCGCCCGCCGAGCAGTAGGACACCTCGTCGCCCTTGATCGGCTTGTCCTTGATCGGATCGATGCGCTCGTAGCGCAGCCACGCCTCGGCGCAGCCCACCGCCTGGAGGAACTGCGTGCCGGTGGGACTCGACTGGCTCACGATGTTGAGGGCTTTGTGCCCCCAGTGCGACGGCATCTGACGGCCGCCGGAGTTGGGGTCTTCAGCGGCGGCGACGGCCGACAGCAGCATCTCGGTGGGCGTCATGCCCAACCCGAGGCAGAGGGCGCGGTCGCGATAGTACGGATAGAACCAGTCGTAGGCGGGCCGTAACGCTTTGGCGGCCGCGGCGAGCACGGCTTCGTGGCCCGCGCCCGAGATCTGGAAGAAGATCTTGTTCTGCCGCTTGAGCTGGATCTCTTTATCGTCCAGCCGGCGGGAGAGGTACATCACGCGGTACAGATCGAGCAGGTCGGTCTTGCCCAGCGCGGACTTCGCCGCGCGGGGCTGCGTGCGGGTCTTCGTGGCCATGGCCGGAAATGTAGCCTATCGCTTGGCGCCCGCCAAAAGGGCGGGGAGCTGCTGGAAGTACCCCAGCGCCGCACGGATGTCGGGGTCGTTGTGCACCAGGAACTGCTCGCGCGCGTCGGGGCCCCAGCGCACTTCGGCGACGCGCACCGCGAGATTGCGCGCGATGCGCTCGGCCGTGCTGGAGTCGGGTTGTGCGGCGATCTGAAACCGCGCGCGCACGCGCGTGAGGAACGGCTGCACCAGTTTGGACTGCCAATCGCCCCGGGCGTCGAGCCAGGCGGCGAGCGCGGCGGGCGTGGCCGGGAGGGTTTGGGCCACGCTGTCGGAGACGGCATCGTCGAAACCGGAGTCGGAGGCGACGCTCCACCACACCGGCACCGGCGGCGGGGGCGGGAGCGGCACGTCGGGCGCGATACCGCCGCCGCCGCGCACCGTCCGGCCGTGGTCGGTGTGGAACACTGCGGTGGTATCCGCGGCGGTGCCGGTCTGGCCGTGCAGCGCCCAGTAGACCTCGCTGCGCACGCCCTGGTAGCGGCGCTGGATGAAGCGGCCGTTCGGCGTGATCACGCGGCCGATGGTGAGCCAGACGACGTCGCCGGCTGGCAGCAGAAACGCAGTCTGCATGAGCGCTTTGCCGAAGGAGCGACGGCCGAGCAGCAGCGCGCGGTCATGATCCTGCAGCGAGGCGGCGAGCGCTTCCGAAGCGCTGGCGCTGCGACCGTCGATCAGCACGATGAGCGGCAAATCGGTGAAGTCGCCGTCGCGCTTGGTGACGAAGGTCGTATCGACGTCTTTCTTGCGGCCGACCGTCTTGAACACGACCGTGCCCTTGGGGAAGAACTCCGAGGCGATGTCCACGGCCGATGCCACGATGCCGCCAGGGTTGGCGCGGAGGTCAAGGATCACTTGACCGGCATGCTGCTTCTGCAGCCGCTTCAGCCCATCATGGATTTCAGCGGCGCCTGTGGGTCCGAACTCCGCGAGGCGGATATAGCCGGTCATAGGGTCGAGCATACGGACGATCGTCACAGAGCGAGCTTCGAAGAAATCCCGTTTAAGCCTCACGTCGAAAGTGTCCGGCTCGAGGCGCGATCCACGCTCGAGCACCAAGTGGACCTTGGCACCCTTGTCACCGGCGAGCCGCAGCTGGACGTCTGAGGCCGTGAGCCCTACGGCGGTCGTGTCGTTGATGCGGGCAACACGGTCCCCAGGCTGGACACCCGCTTTCGCAGCGGAGCTCTTGGGAATCACGGCGAGGACGGTGACGACGCCGTCTTCGTTCTCGACGATGATGCCTGTGGTGGCGAGCTCCCCCCGCTCCAGCGCGTTCTCCCGACCGAAGTCGACCATGGACTCATAGCGGCTGTGCGGGTCGAGCGAAGAGAGGACGCCATCAATCGCCGCGTGAACCAGCTCGGTGTAGGTGACCGTGTCGACGTAGTTGAGCCGGATGTGGTTCAGTACCGCGGAGAATGTCTGCAGCTCCTCGTAGGAGGAACGCTGGGCGGCGATCGGGGTGTTCTCGGTAATACCCAACGCGGTCGCGAGGAGTAACGGGAAGACCCGGGTGTGCGGACGCATGGTGGACTCCTCAGTGACGCGTTGCGTTTCATTGCAACTTTGCCAAATACCCTTGTACCTCGGTGATCTGCGACGCATAACGGCTCGGTGCCATGGCCAGAAAGTGCACGAACGCGGCGCGCGCTTCCGTCGTCCTCCCCATCTGCAGCTCGGTCAAGCCGAGGTAATAGGGGGGCCTGGGGTCGTGCGGGTTGGCATCAAGCGCCTGGCGCAACACCGCCTCCGACTCACTCAAGCTGTCGGCTTGTCGAAGTATGACGCCCAGCTCGGTCAGAAGGCTGGGATCGTCCGGGTTCGCCTCCACGGCCAAGCGCCCTTCTGCCGTTGCTTCCTTCCACATCCCATATGCGTCATACATCTGGGCGAGCTTTACATGCGCCATGTAGAACCCCACATCGTTTTCAATGACCTTGTGAAACAGGGTGATCGCATCGGCAGGCTTGTTGTTATCCAGCTCGAGCAAGGCGAGGACATACCTGTAATCGTTGGTCCGCAACGGCACGTGAAGCACCGTATCGCTCTGCTCGAGATGTTCGGCACGCAATACCAGCGCCGCCAGGTCGCTGATCGCCGCATCGTAGTACCCAAGGTGCGCCCCCGACAGCGCCGCATACCAGAGCACGAACGGTGGCACGGAGTCGGCGGAGTATCGGTAGATCAAGTTCTGCAGCAGTGAGTACGCGACGGAATAGTTGCCGTCGCGAAATGCGTCAAACGGATTTGAGAGCACCAGGACGTAGTTGCCGTACGTCACCCGCCGTCCGCCCTCGTGGGGGACGACCGTGCTCATCACCTTGAGGTCGACCAGAGGATCGATCAGGAAGGCCCGCCGCTGCAGCCGTTCGGATTCCTGAATCACGGCAACGAGGCTGTCGGGTAGCCCCTTCTTCATCTGCTGTTTCCACAACTTCGGTCGACGGGCGTACATCAGCCATGCCAGAGCAAGCCAAGCATGGGGATAGCGCGGCTCGACTTGCACGGCCCGACGCAGGGCGCGCTCAGCGTCGTCCCACCGCTTCTCGTTCCAGTAGCCCAATCCCAGCTGATACTGCGTCACGGCATCGCAGGAGTCCTGCGCCGCGCGCCGCTCCAGTTCGGGGAGCTTGTACGGCAGTGTGATGCTCTGCGCGCTCACCCCCGGAACGAGCGCAAAGAGCATCACTGGGAGCCACGAAGACGGCCGGACGCTCACACCGTCAAGTTGATGGACGGTGCGAAAGGCGTCAATATTCGTCATGGACGAAGCCGCCAAGAAGACCGTGCTGCGCCACTTCCCGTACGGCCTCTACGTGTTGACCGTGAGTCACAGCGGCGAAGACCACGGCATGACCGCGAACTGGGTCACCCAGGCGTCGTTCGAGCCGCCGATGGTCGCCGTGGCGGTCGAGAACACGTCCAAGACCATCGGCATGATCCGCGACTCGCATCACTTCGCCGTCAATCTCCTGCAGAAAGATCAGCGTGACCTCGCCGGCAAGCTGGGCCGCTCGTCGGAACAGGCGCCGCAGAAGCTCAAGGGCCTGAAAACGAAACCGGCGCCCGTTTCGGGGACGCCGGTGCTCGCGGATGCCATCGGCTGGGTGGAGTGCCGCCTGATGACCACCGTGCCCTCAGGCGATCACACGCTGGTCCTCGGCGAAGTGGTCGCGGCGGGCGTGGAGCACGACGCCGAGCCGCTCACGCTCCAGGAGGCGGGCTTCAAGTACTCGGGCTGACGCCCGCGCCTAGGGCCGCGCGTACACGACCTTTCCGCTCACGATCGTCGTCGTGACGTGCGCCGTGTTGAGCGACTCCGGCGGCATGGCGAACAGGTCGCGATCCAGCACCACCACGTCGGCGTACATCCGCGGCGCCAACACGCCCCACTTTCCCTCGTCGTACATCGCGTAGGCGGTGCCGGCCGTGTAGGCCTGCAACGTCTCGCCCAGCGTGATCTTCTGCTCCGGCACCCAGCCGCCGGGATTCTTGTCATCCAGCGTGCGGCGCGTGACGGCCGCGTACACACCCCAGATCGGATCGAGGGGCGCCACCGTCCAGTCCGTGCCGAAGGCGAGCCGCGCGTGTGTGTCGAGC
This sequence comes from Gemmatimonadales bacterium, assembly GCA_035576905.1. Classification (GTDB taxonomy): domain Bacteria; phylum Gemmatimonadota; class Gemmatimonadetes; order Gemmatimonadales; family GWC2-71-9; genus DATLWA01. Next base: position 1,234 of record DATLWA010000298.1, on the reverse strand, counting down.
AGCGTGCGGAACGCGTACGTCGTCTTGATGCGCTCGGGCCCGATGCGCGCCTGCACCCAGCGGCCGTCGTCGATCGCGTGATACGGCTGCATCGACGCAATCACGCCGAGGCGGCCGAAGCGCGGGATGTCCTGCGGCCGCAGGTGCTGCGCGTGCTCCACCCGGAAGCGGCGGTCGCGCGCGCCGTGCGCCTGCAGCACGCTGTCGTAAATATCGAGCAGTGTTGCGTTGGCCCGGTCGCCGATGGCGTGCACGGCGATCTGCAGGCCCGCGGAATCGGCGTTGCCGATCCACGTGCGCATGTCCTTCTCGCTGTTCTGCGTCAGGCCGCGATAGCCCGCCGAGTCGCTGTAGGGCTCGAAGAAATACGCCGTGCGCGAGCCGGCGGACCCGTCCATATAGCCTTTGACGCCGCCGATCTTGACCCAATCGTCGCCCGCGCCACCCGCTTTGATCGAGTCCGCCACCGCGTGCCATTGGTCGAGCGGGAAGTACAGGGCGACGCGCATCGTCATGCGGCCCGCCCGCTCGAGCCGCCGGTAGCTCGCGAGGTCGGCGAACGAGGCCGACACGTGCGACACCGCCGTGACGCCGAGCGAGGCGGCGTACCGTAACGCGCGCGCCGTGGCTGAATCGCGGACGTCGGGAGCGGGATCGGGAATCGCCTGGTCGATCAGGCCCATCGCCTGATCCTTGAACATGCCGGTAGGTTGGCCTGCGGCGTCACGCAGAATCTGTCCGCCGAACGGCGTGGGCGTGTCCTTGGTGATCTTGGCCGCGCGCATCGCGGCCGCGTTGGCGAGCGCTTCGTGGCCGTCGAGCCGGTTGATGAACACGGGATTGTCGGGCGTGACGGAGTCGATCCACTCGTGACGGGGCAGCGGCTGCCCTTTCCACAGGGTGTGGTCCCAGTCGCCGCCCGTGATCCATTCACCGGGCTTGCGGCCGCGCGCGAATTCCTTGACCCGCCGCACGAACTCCTGCGGCGTGGCCGCGTTGCGCAAGTCGAGTGAGGCGAGCTGAAAGCCGCCGTCGACGAAGTGGGTGTGCGCGTCGGCAAACCCCGGCATCACCAGGCCGCCGCGCGCGTCGAGCACCTTGGTGCCCGCGCTCACGTAACGGGCGACGGCGGCGCTGTCGCCCACGGCGAGGATTTTGTCGCCGCCCATGGCGACGACGCCGGGTTGCGGCCGCCCGGTAGAGAGGCCGGTCCACACCATGCCGTGGACGATGA
>DATLWA010000297.1:0-10016 GCA_035576905.1 Gemmatimonadales bacterium | reverse complement strand
CGCCGACGAGCTGGATCTGGTGCAGCGGCTGTCGCACGCGATCGCCGCGGAAATCGACATCGAGCGGAGCTTCGCGCACATCCAGGAGCTCACGCGCGAGCTGGTGCCGTGGGAACACATGGGCCTCGCGCGTTACACGCCGTCGACCCATCAGATGGAGCTGGTCGCCGACACGTCCACACCGGTCGGCGTCACGGGCCGCTTTCAGTACGACGCCGACGCCGGCCTCACCGGTGAAGCGGTGCGCGCGCGGCGGCCACTGGTGGCGCACGGCCTGCGCCGCGAGCAGGTCGTGACGCGCGGCGAGGAGACGCCGGGCGCCGAGGTCCTGGTCCCGCTGTATCACGCCGGCGGACTGGTCGGCGTGTGGAGCGTGCGGCATTCCGACCCGACGATGTACCGCCCGTCGGACGGCGACCTCCTGGCGCTGCTCGCCCCGCAGCTCGCGCTGATGCTGGCGATCGCGGGGACGATCCAGCCCGTGGTCGGCGCGGCCGACCGCACCACCCAGTACGTCCAGACGCTCACGTCCACGGCCGGCGAAATCCACGCCTCGAGCGAGGAGGTGGCCGCCGCCGCCGAGCGCGCCAGCCGCGGCGCCAGCGAGGCGGCCGCGTTGGTTGACGCGGCGGAGCGCCAGGCGGGCGAGCTGCGCAAGGGCGCGGACCAGGTGGTGGGAGCGGGCGAAGAGACGCGCGACGCCGGCGCCGCGATGGAGCGGGCGGCCGACAAGGTGCGCGCCGCGACACAGGACGCCGCGCGCCGCCTCACCGACCTCGGTGCCACCACGGAAGAGAGCGTCACCGAAGTCCAGCGCCTGCGCGAAGTCGCCGCGCAGGTGGAGAAGTTCTCCGAGACCATCGGCTTCGTGGCGAACCAGACCAATCTGCTGGCGCTCAACGCCACGATCGAGGCGGCGCGCGCCGGCGCGCACGGCCGCGGCTTCGCCGTGGTCGCCGACGAGGTCCACAAACTCGCCGAGGAGAGTGGCCGCGAGGCGCGCAACGTCGGCCGCTCGGTGCAGGACACGCGGCGCGCCCTGGACCGGGCGGCCCAATTACTGGAGCGCATCCGCGGGGATCTGCGCGATGTGGTACAAAGCGCCGCCGAATGGGTAACAGAGCTGAACCGGATCACCGAGGCGGCGGGCGGCACGGCGCGCGCCGGCAAGCACATGGCCGAGCTCGCCCGCGCCAATGCGGAGCTGGCGGCGCGCATCGCGCAGTCGCTGACGCAGGCCAAGGCGGGGGCGCAGCTCTCGAGCCAGGAAGCGCAGACGGTCGCCGCCGCCGCCGCCGAACAGCTGAGGGCCATTGAAGAGCTCGCTCGTGGCGCCACCGAACTCGCCCAGCTTTCCACCGACCTCTCTCGCACCGTGCACTTCGTGCGCGGCCACGACGGCCGCGCGTAACCTCGCCCGCGCCGCGGTGCTGCTGGTCGCGGCCTGCACCCGCGACCTCGGTCCGACCGGCTCGCCGCCCGCCCGCCTCGATTACGTCGACGGCGCCATCGAACCGATTCTCGCGCGCGGCGCCACCATCGCGATCCAGGGGTACGGCTTCGGCGCGACGCAGGGCACGGGGGCAGTGCACTTCGCGCGGCTGGGCGGGGGCGAGGTCGCGGCCGTAGTCGCCGACACGACCGCGTGGTCAAACGCGGCGATTCGCGTGGCCGTGCCGGACAGCGCCGTCACCGGCGCGCTGAGCGTCACGACGGCGACCGGCGGCCGGCTCACGGCCACCGTGCACATCGTGCCGCGCGTCGCCTTCGCCGCGACCGGGCTCGACTGGCAGCATCGCACGGCGGCGGGATTCCCGCAGGCGCCGGTCGGCGTCGCCCTCGCGGCGGCAGAGTTCCCCTCCGGCACGGCGCTCGCGATCACATTGTTCGCCGCGGGCGGCGCCGAGCCCGTCGTGAACGGCGCGGATACGAGTCTCGCGCCCGACTCCGGCATCTACGTCGCGCACGCGCAGCCGGGCGGGGACGTCGGCGCCTGGGTCCATCAGACCGACGTCGCCGACCCGATCAAGAGTCACGTGCTGCCCGCGCCGCGCGCGTTCGCCGCCGCCGCCGTGGCGACTCCCTACAACTCGCGCTTCACGGGCATCGCGCTCTACGTCCTCGGCGGGATCGACGCCGCCGGCGTGCCCCAGAGCACGGTCTTCGCGGCGGACGTGTCGCGCGACAGCGTGGTGAGCCGCTTCATCCCGGTCGAGGCGCTGCCCGCCCCCGTCGCCGGCGCCATCGCCGTCGTGCGGCGCGGGCGCGTGTATGTGATCGGCGGCACCGACTCGGCCGGCCGGCCCCGCCAGACTGTCTTCATCGGCCGCATCGATCCAACCGGCCACATCGACGGCTGGTATACGGCGCCGGCGTTGCCGGGCCCGCGCGCCTACGGCGGCGGCATCGTTCTCGACGACCGCGTCGTGGCATTCGGTGGCGTCTCCGACAGCGTCCCGCCGGGGGGCGGCCTGGGAACGAGTCCCACGCGTCTCGCCACGAGCGACACCGCGCCGGCCAGTCTGGTCTCGGGTTTCGTCACCGGCGCCTGGGCGCCGGGCGCGGCGTTGCTGCCGGACGGCCGCTCGCAGTTCGCGACGCTCGATGTGGGCAATGCCGTGTTGTTGGTCGGCGGGATGTACTCTGGCGCTGCGGGCAACACGGCCGAAACGCTTGCGGCCGACGTCGTGGGCGATTCGCTGGGGCCGTTCACCACCGCCGCCACCGCCAGCACGATCTGGGGCCAGGGCGGCGGCACATTGGTCGGTCCGGCGGGTGTAACGTGGCGGGATGCCGACGGCACGCGCCACGGCATCGTCTTGGGAGGCATGGATCTCGCGACCCGGCTGCGCACGGCCGGGGTCTGGGGTTTCTGAACGGCGCCCGATTCATTACCGTTGGGCTGACCGGCCACGCCAGGAGGGAACGATGCGTGCTCTCACGCTGCTCACCGTCGCCTGCACCGTCGCGGCGCCGCGTCTCGCCGCCCAGCATGGACACCAGTTCGAGTTCGGCGCGTTCGGCTCCTACACGCGCTACGACCACGCCTTCGCGCTCCCCAACCAGTTCGGCGGCGGCGCCCGGCTCGGCTATTTCTTCGGCAACGTCGTGGGAGCGGAGCTGGACGTCGGCTATCAGTCCCCCAACCCTGCGCATCTCGCGGTGGGCGGCGGCAGCCTGGTTCTGAACTTCGGCTCGAGCCGCAACGTCTTCTATGTCCTGGGCGGCTACTCGCGGCTCGACTTCGAGCCGACGGCGCCGTACCGCTTCACCGACAACGGCGTGCACGGCGCGCTGGGCGACCGCATCTTCCTGGGCGATCACGTCGCGCTGCGTCTCGAGGCGCGCGCCATCTATAGTCCCAGCACTAACGCGTCGTTCGGGCCGACCTGGGCCGGGCACATCGTCGGGTCCATGGGCCTGTCGTTCTTCACGGCGGCGGCCCCCGTGGACATCGACCACGACGGCGTCGTCGACCGCCGCGACGCCTGTCCCGCCACGCCGCTGGGCGTCACCGTGGACGACCGCGGCTGTCCCATCGACAGCGATCACGACGGCGTCTTCGACGGCCCCGACAAGTGCCCCAACACGCCCGCCGGCGCCGAGGTCAACAGCGCCGGGTGCCCGGTCGACAGCGATCAGGACGGCGTGTACGACGGGCTCGACAAGTGCCCCAGCACGCCCGCCGGCGCCCGGGTGGATCCGACCGGCTGCCCGCTGGATGCTGACGTCGACGGCGTGCCCGACGGCATCGACCAGTGCCCCGCGACGCCGGCCGGCGCGCACGTCGACACCACCGGCTGCCCGCTCGACACCGACAAGGACGGCGTCTACGACGGGCTCGATAAGTGTCCCAACACGCCCGCCGGCACGGAGGTCGACACGTCGGGGTGCCAGCTCTCCCGCGATTCCGACGGCGACGGCGTCGACGACAGTAAAGACAAGTGCCCGGATACGCCTGCCGGCACCAAGGTCGACGCGCAGGGGTGCGTCATCCTCTTCACCACCGCGCGCGCGCCGCTGGTGCTCAAAGGCGTGACATTCGAAACGGGCCGCTCCGCGCTCAAGCCCGAATCGTACGTGGTGCTCGACGAGGTGGCCGGGTCGCTGAACGCCAACATGGATATCCGCATCGAGATCGCCGGCTACACGGACAACACCGGCTCCGCGCGCGGCAACGTCGTGTTGTCGCAAGCCCGCGCCGATGCGGTGCGCGCCTATCTCGCGAGCAAGGGCGTGATGCCCGACCGCATGGTCTCGAAGGGGTACGGCACGGCGAGCCCCATCGCCACCAACACTACAGCGGCCGGCCGCGCGCAGAACCGGCGCGTCGAGCTGCACCGGCTCCCGTGATCGGGCGCCCCACGCGAGGAGACTTCGTGTCCCGCATCTGGACTGCCTGCGCCTGCCTGCTCGCGCTCGCTGTCGCGCCCGCCCGGGCGCAACACACGCGGCAGTATGAGTTCACCCTGGCGGGCGGCTGGGTGCGCTTCGATCCGAAATTGCACCTCACGAGCCAGCCCATCGGCATCGTGCGCCTGGGCTACATGTTCAACGCGCACTTTGGGCTCGAAGGCGATCTCGCGCTCACCAACACGAAGAGTGACAGCTTCGCCGGCGTCACCATGCAGCCGCTCATCGGCGGCGGCAGTCTGGTCTTCAACCTGCTCAACAGCGACCGCAACGTCCTCTACGTCCTCGGCGGCTACTCCCGCCAGGACTACGGCGCGCAGAATCCGTATCGCTTCACCGACGGCGCGGCGCACGCCGCGGTGGGGGACCGGATTTTCATCACCGGCTCGACGGCCCTGCGGCTCGAAGCGCGCGGCTACATGACGCCCACGTCGCGCGCGACGTTCGCGCCCACGCGTCTCACCAACATGGTGTTCTCCGCCGGGCTCGCCTTCTTCCAGCTGAACGGCCCGCCGAAGCCGCCCAAGGACACCGACCTCGACGGCGTGCCCGATAAGAAGGACGCGTGTCCCAACACGCCGACCGGCGCGACCGTCGACCTGCGCGGCTGCCCCACGGATTCCGACGGCGACAAGGTGTTCGACGGGATCGACAAGTGTCCCAACACGCCCGCCGGCGCCACCGTCGACGCCGCGGGCTGCCCGCTCGACAGCGACAAGGACGGCGTGCCCGACGGCATCGACCGCTGCGCCGACACGCCCGCCGGTGCCACCGTCGACGCCACCGGCTGCCCCCTCGATGCCGACAAGGACGGCGTGTACGACGGCCTCGACAAGTGTCCCAACACACCGGCCGGCGCCACGGTCGATGCGACCGGCTGCCCGCTCGATGAGGACAAGGACGGCGTGCCGGACGGGATCGACCAGTGCCCCGCCACGCCGGCGGGTGCCACCGTGGACGCCAAGGGCTGTCCGCTCGACGGCGACGTGGACGGCGTGCCCGACGGCCTCGACAAGTGTCCGACCACCCCCCCCGGCACCAAGGTGGATGCGACCGGCTGCCCGCTGGCCCCGCCGGCTCCCACCGTGGGCGACGAGGACGGCGACGGCGTGCCCGACAACGTCGACAAGTGCCCGCACACGCCGGCCGGTACCAAGGTCGACGCCAACGGCTGCTTGCTGCTGTTCGCGCCGCCGGAGAGTGTGACCGCCCAGCGCGCCCCCGGGGCGGCGCCGCCCAAGCCGCCGGCGTTGATCCTCGCCGGTGTGCAATTCGAAACGGGGCGCTCGGCGTTGCGCGCGGTGTCGTATGCGACACTCGATCAGGTGGCGGGATCGCTGATCGCCAATCCGGACATCCGGATCGAGATCGCGGGCTACACCGACAATACCGGGCCGATGCCGGTCAACATTCGGCTGTCGCAGGCACGCGCCATCGCGGTGCGAGCGTATCTCGCCCGCAAGGGCGTGTCGCCGATGCGGATGGTGGCGCGCGGTTACGGACCCAGCGGGGCGATCGCCACCAACACGACGCCCGAGGGCCGCGCGCAGAACCGGCGCGTGGAGCTGCACAAGCTGCCGTAAGCAGTCCCGTCAAACGGGGCGGAGGGGCCGATTGAGCCCCTTCGCCCCGTTGCCGTTAAGCCGCTAGTTTTTTCCCACATGTCCTTGCGGTCCTGTGTTCTCGTCTGCGCGGCCGTGGCGCTTGCCGCGCCGGCTGCCGCCCAGCGCCCGCGCCGGGGTGCGCCTGCGGCGCGGTCGCGCGCGGCGACGACGGGCATTCCTTCGCCGCGCTCCATCCTGGGCTTCGAGCCGGGCGACGATCGCAAACTGGTCGAATGGCCCGTGCTGGTGCGCTACTACGAAGCGCTGGCGAAGGCGAGCGACCGCGTCGACATCAGGGTCCTGGGCAAGACGACGCTGGGCGCGCCCTTCGTCGCGCTGGTGATCTCGAGCCCCCAGAACCTGCGGCGCCTCGACTATTACCGCGGGCTGAACGCCAAGCTGGCCGATCCCCGCACGCTGCGGTCGAACCCCGACGCGATGGACGCGCTGCGCAACGGCAAGACCGTCGTGCTGATCACGTCGAGCATTCACTCGACCGAAGTCGGCGGGCATCTCTCGCCGGTGTTGATCGCCTACCGCCTCGCCACCGACACGTCGGCCGCGACGCGCGCGATGCTCGACAACGTGATCATCTGGATGGTGCCGTCGCTCAATCCCGACGGCGTGACCATCGTCGCCCGCTGGTACAACAAGACGCTCGGCACCGCGGCCGAGGGCACTGAGCCCCCCGAGCTATACCACCATTACACCGGCCACGACAACAACCGTGACTGGTACGCGTTCACGCAGGTCGAGACGCAGCTGACGGTGGATTCACTGTACAACGTCTGGCATCCGCAGATCGTGCACGACATCCACCAGCAAGGGAGCAAGGGCTCGCGCTTCTTCCTGCCGCCGTACCTCGACCCCGTCGAGCCGAACGTGGATCCCCTGCTGATCGACGGCGACAACGCGCTCGGCAGTGCCATCGCGTGGGAGCTCGCGGGCCAGGGCAAGACCGGCATCTCCACCAACGCGATCTACGACGCATGGACCCCGGCGCGCGCCTACCAGCACTACCACGGCGGCGTGCGCATCCTGTCGGAGGCCGCGAGCGCGGCGCTCGCCACACCCATCGAGGTGCCGTTCGACCAGCTGGAATCGCGCGCCCGCGGCTTCGAGCCGCGCGAGCGCTCCTGGAACTTCACCCACCCCTGGCCGGGCGGGCGCTGGTCGCTGCGCGACATCGTGACCTACCAGACCGACGGCGCGTACGCCTTACTGCAGAACGCCGCGCGCTACCGCGATCGCTGGCTCGGTAATTTCCTGGCGGTGGGCTGGCACGCCGTGCGCGGATGGAAAGGCTGGCCGTACGCGTATGTGGTGCCCCGCGAGCAACGCGACACGATCGCGCTCGCGACGCTGCTCGGCATCCTGCACCGCGGCGCAGTCGAGATCCGCACGGCGCAGCAGCCGTTCACCCTGGGCGGGCGGCGGCTCCCGGCCGGTACGTACGTCGTCGTGCTGCGGCAACCGTACGCCGCGTTCGCGAAGGCGCTGCTCGAAGTACAGCACTACCCCGACCGGCGCCTCTATCCGGGCGGCCCGCCCGAGCCGCCGTACGACGTCACCGCCCAGACGCTGCCGCTGCTGATGAACGTCACCGCGCTCGCCGCGGACGACTCGCTGCGCACGCCCCTGTCGGCGCCGGTCGAGCCGCCGCACGCGACCCCCGGCTATCCGGGGTTCGCAGGCGGCGAAGCGCCGCGCATCGGCCTGTACCGCTCGTACGATGCCGCGATCGACGAAGGCTGGACGCGCTGGCTGTTCGACACGTGGAGGGTGCCCTACGTCTCGCTCGTCGATTCGGCGGTCCGCGCCGGACACTTAAAAGACAAGTTCGACGCCATCGTGCTGCCGAGCCAGGATCCGCCGGGGTTGTTGGACGGCTTGCCCACGCGTTACCCCGCGCCGTACGCGGGCGGGCTGGGCGCCGACGGCGTGCAGGCGTTGCGGGATTTCGTGACCGAAGGCGGCACGCTCGTGGCGCTCAACAATGCGAGCCGCTTCGCGATTCAGTCGCTGCTGCTGCCGGTGCGCAACGTGCTCGAGACCGTGCCCGACGAAGATTTCTACGCGCCCGGATCGATTTTCCGGCTCGAGCTCGATCCCGCGCATCCCATCAGCAAGGGCGTGCCCCCGCAGACCATCGCGTGGTTCGAAGGCGGCCCGGCGTTCGATGTGTTGGACTCGAGTCTGGTGCGGGTGATCGGACGTTATCCCACGGACCCAGAGAAGGTCCTGCTCTCGGGTTGGGTGTTGCACCCTGAACGGGTGGCGGGGCGCGCCGCACTGCTCGAAGTGCGGCAGGGCCAGGGACGCGTGGTCCTGTTCGGCTTCCGGCCCCAATACCGGGGTCAGAGTCTCGCCACATTCCCCTTGCTCTTCAACAGCTTACAGCCCCACTAGGGCACGGCGCTCTTGTTTCGGGCGGGCCACTTTCCTATCGTGTGGGCCCCCTATGCGCTCGCTGCGGCAGTGCCTGATCGTGCTTGGGGCCGCGCTCGTGATGAGCCGCGGCCTCGTGGCGCAGCAGCCCGGCACGGACATCCCGGCCCTGCCGCTGCCGCTTGCGCCTGCCGCCGACCACGTCACGGTGCTGCTCCGCGGCATCGAGCCGCGCTACGCATTGCCGGAGCCGTTGCTGCTGCCGGCGGCGCGCGCCGTGAAGGCGTTGTACGTGAACGCCTGGGCGTTCGGCTCCCCCAAGTTGCGGGGACTGATCCAACTCGCGGACTCGACCGAGATCAACGCCTTCGTGATCGACGTGAAGGACGACACTGGCTGCCTGCTGTATCCCTCGGCCGTCAAGACCGCGCAGGAGGTCGGCGCCACACAGTGCGTGCGCACCAAGGACGCGCGCGCGCGGCTCGACACGTTGCGCGCGCATGGGATTTATCCGATCGCGCGCATCGTCGTGGCCAAGGACCCGCTCGTCGCCGAGCACAAGGTGGCGTGGTCGGTGCGGAATGCGGCGGGCGAGCTGTGGCGCGACCGGATCGGCAGCGCCTGGGTCGACGCGTACAACGACTCGGTGTGGATCTACGCCGCGCAGCTCGCCGAAGAGGCCGTCCACATGGGCTTCGCGGAAGTGCAGTTCGACTACGTGCGCTTCCCCGACGAGCCGCACGAGCGCTTGATGACGGCCTTGTTCCCGGGCAAGCGTCCGGGTGAGAATTTCCGCGCCGGCGTGCGCCGCAACGTGACGATGTTGAAGAAGCGGCTCGCCCCGCTCGGCGTGCCCGTGACATTCGACGTGTTCGGTCTGACGGCGTCGGCGGAAGGCGATCTGGGCATCGGACAGGTGTGGGAGGACTTCACCAGCGTCGCCGACGTGATCCTGCCGATGGTGTATCCCAGCCACTACTACCCGGGCGCCTACGGCTACAGCTGGCCCAACGGGCAGCCCTACGAAATCGTGCGGCACGCGCTGCGCGAGGCGCTCGAGCGGACAACGGGGGTTGCGGCGCCGCGGATCCGGCCGTACCTCCAAGCGTTCACGTTGGGGCGGCGCAAGCCGCGTTATACGCCGTTCGAGATTCGCGAAGAGATTCGCGCCGCCGAAGAGCTGGGCATCGATTCGTGGGTGCTGTGGAATCCCCGCAGCGTCTATCAACGCGACTGCCTGCGCCCCTATCGCGCGGGCGCGCACTTCGCTCAAGCGGTGAGTGGAGGGGTCGAATGAAGCGAACGTGGCTCCTGGTGGCGATCACAGCGCTGGCGCTCGCCTGCTCCGACGCCGGCGGCGTGGATTCCGACGCGATTGCGAGCCCTGAGAAGGCCGCGGTGCAGCGCTCGCTCGACAGCGCGCTCGCCAACGATACGCTCTATCCCACGCTGGCCCTGCTGGTCTTCCCGTACATCGATCGCGCCGCGCATGTCGTCGTGGGGAGCGACACGCTGCGCGTCGTGAATATCGAGCTCGACATCGACGCCATGCAGGACACCAATCACGTCGTCGCCAAGATTAGCGCGGTGCTGGCCTGGCGAGGATTCGAT
>DATLWA010000296.1:0-3887 GCA_035576905.1 Gemmatimonadales bacterium | reverse complement strand
CCGGCCGCGATCTTGCGCGCGACCTTGCGGCCCAGCTTGCCGATCTCCCGCTCCAGCTGCCGCACGCCCGCTTCGCGCGTGTAGCTCGAAATGATCTCGCTCAGCGCCTCGTCCGTGACGCTCAGCTGCCCCGCCTCCAGGCCGTTCTCGTGCAGCTGGCGCTGGATGAGGTACCGCTTGGCGATCTCGAGCTTCTCGCGCTCGGTGTAGCCGGCGAAGTTCACGATCTCCAGCCGGTCCAAGAGCGGCGTGGGGATGGACTGCAGGAAGTTCGCCGTCGCCACAAACAGCACTTCCGAGAGGTCGAACGGCACCCCCAGATAGTGATCCGTGAACGAGTCGTTCTGGGCGGGGTCCAGCACCTCGAGCAGCGCGGCCGCCGGATCTCCCTGGAACGAAATCCCCAGCTTGTCCACTTCGTCGAGCAGGAACACCGGGTTCTTGGCGCCCGCCTGCTTCATCCCTTGAATGATCCGGCCGGGCATGGCGCCCACATACGTGCGCCGGTGCCCGCGAATGTCCGCTTCGTCCCGGGCGCCGCCCAGCGAGATGCGGACGTACGGCCGGCCCATGGCCCGGGCGATGGACTTGGCGATGGATGTCTTGCCCACGCCGGGAGGACCGACGAACAGCAGAATCGAGCCGCGCGCCTGCTTGTCGTCCGCGTTGCCCGGCGCGTCGGCGTCCGGCTTGCGCTGCCGCAGCTGCCGCACGGCCAGGAACTCGAGCACTTGATCCTTCACGTCCTTGAGGCCGTAGTGATCCTCCTCGAGGATCTCGCCGGCGCGCTTCAGGTCGAGCGATTCCTCCGCCCGCTTGTTCCAGGGCAGCTCGGCCATGGTTTCGAGGTACGTGCGAATGACCTGCGCTTCCATCGACTCGCGACCGGCGCGCTCCAGGCGCGCCAGCTCGCGCTCGACTTCCTTGCGCGCTGCCTCCGGCAGCTCCAGCGCTGCGAAGCGCTTGCGCAGATCTTCGACTTCGCCCGCCTCGTCTTCCTCGCCCAGCTCCTTGCGAATCGCCTTCATCTGCTCGCGCAGGAACATCTCGCGCTGGCGGTCACCGATCTCCTCCTGGACCTGGGACTTGATGTCCTCCTGCACGTCGAGCACGCCGATTTGCCGCTGCACGTGCACCAGCACGCGCCGCAGCCGCTCCTCGACGGCCAACGCCTCGAGCAGCGCCTGGCGATCGGCAGTCGGAATCTCGAGGTAGCCCGCCACCAGGTCCGCAAACCGGCCCGGATCGGTGACCCCCTCGAGCACCTGCTTGACCACGTCTTCGGGCAGGCCCGACTTCTGGCCCAGCTCGGACGCCCGTTCGCGCGCTTCGCGATACAGCGCCACGAACGCCGGGTCGTCCGCTTTGATGGGCGCCTGGTCGGCGGCTTCGGCCACGACCGCTTCGAGGTAACCGTTGGTCTCGGTGACGTTGAGAATCGTGCCGCGCGTCTCGCCGTGCAGCATCAGCTGCACGCCGCCCAACCCGCGCTGCACGGAGTTGATGGTGGCGATGGTGCCCATGCCGAACAGGACGGCCGGAGTCGCGCGCTCGACGTTCTCGCGCTGCGCGACCGCCAGGATCCTGCGGGACGGGGTTTTGAATGCCGCCTCGATCGCGCGCAGGGTCGCTGGGCGACCGGCGCCGATGGGCATCGTGATTCCGGGAAACAACACGAGGTCCCGCAGCGGCAGGACCGGGAGTGTCGAACGCTGCGTCATGGTAGAATCGCTCTGGTGGTTAGACATGTACGCCTGCTCTTCGCATCGGGCGTGCCAAGTGAAAAACGCCTGATTGGCCACCAGCGTTCCATGTTCCGCCGCCAAACAGGCAGGGACTGCCGTGCGGGCGCGAGCGCGCGGCCCGAGCCACACGACTCGTTGACATAAGTGTCGACGGTTTGGGAGGTTGCAGCGAAGCGGCGCGGCGGCTAAATCTATCCCCGCAGCGTCATGGCCGATCGACTGAACGACCTCAGCAAAGCGCTCGGAGAGCGCCTTACCCAGGCCCTTGGGCCGGCCTACTCGATCGAAGGCGAGATCGGGCGGGGCGGCATGGGCGTGGTGTACATGGCGCGGGATGAGCGGCTGAAGCGCAAGGTCGCCGTGAAGGTGCTGCCCCCTGACCTCGCCTTCCGCGAGGAGATCCGCCTGCGATTCCTGCGCGAAGCGGAGACCGCGGCGCGGCTGTCCCATCCGCACATCGTGCCGATCCATTCGGTGGGCGAGGGCCCCGACGGGCTCGTCTACTTCGTGATGGCGTACATCGACGGCGAGCCCCTGGGTTCGCGCTTGAAACGGCGCGGCCAGCTCTCTCCCGAAGAGGCCCGCCGCATCCTGATGGAAACAGCGGACGCGCTCGGGGCCGCCCATGCGCTCGGCATCATCCACCGCGACGTGAAGCCCGACAACATCCTGCTCGAGGGCAGCCGCGGACGCGTGGTGGTCACGGATTTCGGCATCGCGAAGGCGCTTTCTTCCACCACCGGGCCCGGCACCCTGACGGCCACCGGTGTGGCGATCGGCACGCCGCACTACATGAGCCCGGAGCAGGCCGCGGGGGATCGGGAAATCGACGGCCGCTCCGACATCTACAGTCTGGGTGTGGTGGGCTTCGAAATGCTGGCGGGCGAGTTGCCGTTCCTGGCGCCCACGGTCCCCGGAATCCTGTTGAAGCAGATCACCGAGGGGGCGCCGCCGCTCATGCGCAAACGGCCCGACTGCCCCGAAGATCTTGCCGCCTGCGTGATGCGCTCACTCGAGAAGGAACCGGAAGCGCGGTGGCCCACCGCCGACGCGCTGCGCCGGGCGCTGGAGTCCCGCGCGACGCCCGCGTATCAGCCGCGCCGCCCCTCCACGGCCTTCGCGCCACCGCGGGCGTTCGAGGGTCGGGCGCCGGCACGGGACCTGCCGGCCCGGCGCAGTCCGTTCGATGCCGGCGCACCAGCGCGCCGGGCGCGGCGCGAGCTCGCGCAGCGCGGCGGCGCCCCCAAGACCAACGAGCCCAAGATCGTGCAGGACGCCCGCAGCAGCTTCGTGAAGTGGGCTTCGGTCTGCGGACCGCTGTTGGTCCTGAACGTCGCGACGGGGAATCACATCCCGAGCTGGTCGCTGATGGTGGGCGGAATCTGGATGGCGTTCGGCCTGGTTCCGAAGTATGTGCGCCTGTGGCACGCGGGGTACTCCTGGCGCGACGTGCTGTCGCGTCCGCCCGCGCCCGACGCGATCGAAGCGCGGCTCTCGCCGTCGGGCGGCGTCCGCCCGCGCGATCTGCCGGCCGCCTCGCGCGACGAGTTCGGTACGCACATGGCCGAAGTCCAGCAGGCGCGCAGCGATCGCAAGGCGATCTTCAAGGTGGTGGACAACCTGCCCCAGTCGGAGAAGAAGCTGTTGCCCGACGTCGTGGCGACGGCCGACGGGCTGTTGAATCGCGCCGAGGACCTGGCGCGCACGCTGCAGGCGATGAGCGGCGGCGTGGACGTGAACGGCGTGGCGCGGATCGATGAGAAGCTCGCCGTCGCGCGCCGCCAGGCCGAAGGGCCGGAGCGCGACCGCCAGGTGTCGCTGCTCGAGCGGCAGCGGCAGGCGTTGACGGATCTGGTGTCGCGCCGCGGCCAGGTGGAAGAACAGCTGCAGTCGTGCGTGATCGCGATGCAGAACGTGCGCTACGACCTGCTGCGGCTCAAGTCGGCCGGGGTGGACGCGGTGTTGGGCGACCTCACCCACGCCACCCAGCAGGCCCGCGCATTGTCCCGCGACGTGGACAACGCGATCGCGGCCGCCGGTGAGATTCGCGAAGCGCTCGGTGAGGCGCCTTCGCCTTAGTTTCCGCCGCCCCGCCGGCAACGCGCCACGAGCTCCGGTCCGTCGGCGCGAGTGATCCCGAAC
>DATLWA010000295.1:0-2411 GCA_035576905.1 Gemmatimonadales bacterium | reverse complement strand
AGCCGACCTCGCGGCGCGGCTGCGCTCATCGGGAGCGGATCGCGTGTCCGTCGTGCTCTCGGCGCTCGATGAGCCGCTGGAGGGTGGGCACCCCGCGGCGGCCGCCGGGGCAGCAACGCGGGACCTCGGATCGCGCGGGGTACTGCGCGGGGAGCCGATTAAGGATCTGAAGAGCGCGCCCGTGGCCGGTGCGGACGGCGTAGAAGCGGTAGAGCAGAATCTCGCCCAGCCCTCCGAGGCGCTGCCGGTGCCGGAGGCGGCGACACCGTCCCAGGCGATCATTCCACGGCAGTCGGGCGATATTCCGCCTCCGGGGCTACCGTCGACGCCGCTGGAATCGGTCGCGCCCGAGCAGGGAACGCTGCCGCCACCGCCGCCTCCGCCGCCACCTCCGCCCAACCGGACGGCGGATTCCGCCGCTCCGACCTTCACTCCCGCGACGCCACCGCCCCCGGTGCCGCACACGCCCGCGCCCCCGCCGCCGCCGCCGCCGACGCCGCGAGTGCACCTTCACTCGGGGAGTGTTGCGCCTCCCCAGTTCGGCGACGCACCGCAAGAAGAGGCCGAGGAGCCAACCGCCCCAGCCACGCCGGAGATCGCCCGGGAAGCGGCTTCACCACTCTTCGCCCTGCGGGAAGCGTTGTCGAAGGACACGGCCGACATGCTCAGCACGCTCGAGGCCAATCCCGCGACGCCGCATGCGGGAGAGATGCTGTCGGTGCTGAACCGCCAGGTCGAGATGGTGATGCGCCAGGGCAAAATCGAGCAAGCGATGCAGATCGTGTACAGCGTCGTGCGAGTGGAGCAGCGCGTCGAGGACGTGGCGGTGCGCCGCCAATACGGCATCGCGCTGCGTCGCATGATCACGAAGCAGATGCTCGACGGACTGAGCAAGCTGGTGCAAGTGCCGCATCTCGAGGACGCGGCGGGGGCCGTCTTGCAACGGGCGGGCCCGGACGGAGTGGAGGTGCTGCTCGACCTGCTCACCACTTCGAACACGGTTACCGAGCGCCGCGGGGTGTTCAACGCGCTGATTCAGGCGTTGAAGGACGGCAAGGAAGGCCAGGATCAGCTGGTCCACATGCTCGGCCACCCGCAATGGTTCGTCGTGCGCAACGTCGCGGACCTGGTGGGGGAGCTGGCGCTCGAGGCGGCGGTGCCGGCGCTGACGAAACAGCTCGATCACGACGACGAGCGGGTGCGCCGCCAGGTGGCGTTGGCGCTCGCCAAGATCGGCACGCGCAGCGCCGCAGAGCCGCTGCGGCGCGCGCTGCGCGATTCCTCAGCGGATGTGCGGCGTCAGGCAGCGCTGGGGGTCGGTGGGCGCAAGGCCAGCGCGCTGGCGATGCCGCTCGTCGTGGCGCTCGAGGAAGAGAAGGACCCGGAAGTCGTGCGCGAGCTGATTTTCGCGCTGGGCCGCATCGGCAGCCCCGACGCGGTGCAGGCGCTGATCAAGCTCGCCCAGCCGTCGGGCAAGTTGTTCAACCGCAAGCCCAGCGCGCTGCGGGTGACGGCGGTGGAGGCGCTGCGCGTGGCCGGCACTCCCGCGGCGATCGGTACGTTGCAGAGTTTTGCGTCGGACGGCGACAAGCAGGTGCGCGCGGCGGTGCAACAGGCGTTGACCGAGCTCAACGCGAGGCAGCGTTCGTAAGCTCTAAGAGGGGATGAAGCTCACGTCCGGCGTGAGTTTCCGGGCGAAAGCCGCGAGCAGCCGCGCCGCCCGATCCACATCGACCAGCGACACCATTTCATTGGGACTGTGCATGTAGCGGTTCGGCACCGACACGAGGCCGGTCGGGATGCCGCGCAGCGCGTTGTGAATGGCATCGGCGTCGGTGCCGGTGTCGCGCGGCGCCGCCTGGACGGTGTAGGGGATCCGGGCTTCGTCGGCGCAGCAGACCAGCCGGTCGTACACCAGGCTGCTGACCGCCGAGCCGCGCGAGAACACCGGGCCGCCGCCCAGCTTGTGGTCGCCGCCCTGCTTCTTGTCCGCTCCCGGCCAGTCGGTCGCGTGCGTCACGTCGACCACCAGCGCCACCTGCGGATCGATCCCGACGGCGCTGGTGCGCGCACCGCCGCCGGTGTAGGCGATCTCCTCCCGCGTCGTCGCGACGGCGAATACCGCGGCATGCGACGGCCGCTCCTTGGCGAGCAGCCGCAGCGCCTCGGCGACGACGTAGGCGCCGATGCGGTTGTCGATGCTGCGCGAGACGATGCGGTCGCCCGCGAACTCGATGGCCTCCGCGTCGACCACCGCTGGATCGCCCACGTGCACGCGCTCGACCGCCTCGGCGCGGGTCGCCGCGCCGATGTCGATCCACAGGTCGGTGATCTGGCTGACCTTCTCGAATTCGTCCTTCTTCATCAGGTGCGGGGCCTTCTTGCCGATCACGCCCTTCACCGGACCCTTG
>DATLWA010000294.1:0-3933 GCA_035576905.1 Gemmatimonadales bacterium | reverse complement strand
CGCACCAGAAGAACGTGTGGGTGATCGCCGACGAGATTTACCGCCGCATTCACTACGGCGACGGCGCGGCGCCGTCATTTCTCGATCTGCCCGACGAGCTGCTCGAGCGCGTCGTGCTGATTTATGGCGTGAGCAAGGCGTACGCGATGACGGGCTGGCGCATCGGCCTGGCGTTGGCGCCGGCGCCCGTGGCCAAGGCGATGGCGGCGTTGCAGTCGCATACGACCACGGGTGCCAATCATCCGGCGCAGTGGGCGGCGGCCGCGGCCCTGGGCGACGAGCGCGTCGAAGCCGACGTGGCGAAGATGGTGGCCGAATTCCGCCGCCGCCGCGATCTCGTGGTATCGCGGTTCCGGAAGGACCTGCCGGGCGTCGAGTTCGTCGAGCCGCTGGGCGCCTTCTACTTCTTCTTCAGGGTGGACTCGTTCGGCAAGATCAGCGGGACCGAGTTCTGTACCCGCTTGGTGCAGGAGCAGGGCGTGGCGCTGGTGCCGGGCGCGGCGTTCGGCGACGATCGCTGGGTGCGGCTGTCCTACGCGGCGGCGACGCCGGACATCGTCCGCGCCCTGGACCGGATCGTGGGGTTCGCCAAGAAGCTGGCCGACTAGAACTTCGCTGGTCGGTGACTGAGCACCTCGACACCGCTGTCGGTCATCACGCAGTCGTCTTCGATCCGCACGCCGAACTTTCCGAGCTGATAAATCCCCGGCTCGATGGTGAACACCATCCCCGGCTCCAGGGGCTTGTCGTTGCCCTCGACCAGGTACGGATCCTCGTGCCCGTCCATGCCGAGGCCGTGGCCCAGGCGATGGGTGAAGAATTGGCCGTAGCCCGCGGTCGAGATCACCGCGCGCGCGGCGCGGTCCATTTCCTCGCAATGCGTCACCAGCGGTTTGCCGAGCTGCATCGCGGCGGTCTGCGCATCGTGCACCGTATTGAAGACCTTCTTGAACTCATCGGACGGCGCGTCACCCCACCAAATGGTTCTGGTGATGTCGGACGTGTAGCCCGCGACGCGGGCGCCGGCGTCGATCAGCACGACCGTGTCGCGCGCCAGCGCCGCGGCGGCGGGGCCGCCGTGCGGCAGCGCGCTCGACGTCCCGAACTGCACGAGCCCGCCGCCCGTCGAGCCACGCTTGGCCACTTCGGCCGAGAGCGTCGCGGCCACGTCGCGTTCCGTCATGCCGGCGGCGAGCTGGGCGAACGTGGCGGCGATGGCGTCCTCGATGATCGCCACGGCGCGCCGGATCATCACGACTTCCTCGGGCGCCTTGACGATGCGCAGCTGGCGGAACAGCGCCTCGGTCGGATGGAACTCCCAGTTGTCCATCCTGTCGGTGAGCCGGAGCAGGGTCTGGTAGGTGGTGGTCGGCTCGAGCCCAACCTGGCCGCGGCGGTGCAGCGGCTTGAGCTGGCGGGCGACGTCGTGCACCACGTCGTACGGATCCTTCTGTTCCTCCCACGGCCGCAGGTCGGCGGGCACGCTGTGGGCTTTGAGCCGCTCCACCTCGAAGGCCGGACACACGATGATCGGATCGCCCTTCACCGGCAGGAACAGCGCGATCAGCCGCTCGCTGCGGCCCGGGTTGTAGCCCGTGAGGTACTCGTAGTTGGTGGACGGCGTGGCGACGAGCAGGTCCAGCTTCGCCGCGGCGAGGGCGGCGCGGGCCTTGTCGATCCGGGCAGTGAAGACTCCAGGGGAGAACGTAGGCTCTTGAAGGGCGACAGCGGGACGGAGAGACGGCGGGGCGGAGTGCCGCGCGCCCGCTGCCGTTACCAGGGCGGCACCACTCGCCGCGACGAACGCCCGCCGATCCATCGTCCTAGCTCCACGTGAAGGCCCGGCCTATATTACCCGCCCTCCCCGATAGCTGGAAGGTGTTGGCCGCAATGCATTTCGAAGCACTGATCGAGCCGCTCGACGGCAAGCTTCCGAAGGTCACCTACAAATGGGACCCGGAGACCGACATCCTCGTTGCGAGCTGCAAAGGGGTGGCGAAGAGCTCGGGGATGAACGGCAGCGTCGATCTCGAAGGCGCCGACGGATCGTTCGTACTGCTCGATATCGCCAGCGGCGCGCTGCGCGGCGTGGAGGTCGTGAGCTGGCCCGATGATGTGCGCACGATGAACAACCTGCCCGCACCCGATTCCGTGAAGGATGGGCGGGTCGTGTTTCCCACGCGGCGGTCGCAGCCGGGCATCGCCGCGGTCGAGGTCGACACGCCGCTCACGGTCGAGAAGAACGCCAAGGAGTCGGTGTTCCACATCCGCGTCGGCCGCCAGCGCCCCGTCAGCGTGGCGCGCGTCGCCGACCACATGCTCGTGGAAGTCGACAAGCAGGGGCGGCTCGCGGGGTTGTGGCTGCTCGAAGTGCCGCCGTTCCCCAACGTCGAGGCCACCGCCTGAACGTGGACGAGCGGCTCGAGCGCTACATCACCGAGCTGTTCGCCGTCGAAGACGCCGCGCTGGCCGCCATCCGCGCGCGTCACGCCACCGCCGACCTTCCTGCCATCCACATCTCCGCCGACGAAGGCAAAGTGCTCCACGTCCTGCTGCGCGCCGCCGGCGCCGCCCGGGTGCTCGAGCTCGGTTCCCTCGGCGGCTACAGCGGCGTGTGGCTGGCGCGGGCCCTGCCGCCGCACGGCTCGCTGATCACCATCGAAAAAGAGCCGCGTCACGCCGAGCTGGCTCGGCGGGCCTACGCCGAGGCCGGAGTCGCGGGCCGCGTCCGTGTAATTGAAGGCGCCGCGCTGGACGTTCTGCCCACGCTCGAGCCGGGGTTCGATGCCGTGTTTCTCGATGCCGACAAGGAGCCGCTGCCGCAGTACTTCGACTGGGCCGTGCGGCTGTTGCGCCGCGGCGGCCTGCTGCTGTGCGACAACGCCTTCTACAACGGCGCCGTGGCCGATCCCAGCGACCACACGGCCAACGCCGCCGGTGTGCGCGAATACAACCGCCGCGCCGCCACCGACCGGCGCGTGGTGTCCGCCGTGATCCCCATCCGCGACGGTGTGGCCGTGTCGGTCAAGGTGGCGGACGCCTGATGCGGTCGTGGGTGGACGCGATCGTCGCCGCGGGCGTGGTGCCCGCATCCTACATCCCCGAATCGAGCCTGGGCCGCCCTGACGAAGACGTCGTGCCCGCCGAGCTGGTGGAGGGCGACGCACTGTTGGCGTATGCCTTGCCGGACGGCGCCGTCACACCCACTCCCGTCTGCTTCCTCGATGGCATCCAACACTGGAAAGTGGTGGGGCACGCCGGGGCGACGCCGGTGGTGCGCGCGCACGTGGCTGGGGCGGTGCGGCGGCGCGGGGCCGACCGCCGGCTGCGCACCGCCGCCGAGCGCTCGCGCGAGCTGGCGATCACGCACCTCGCGGCGCTGCCCGCGCCGGCGCGGCGCGCGCTGGAGCAGAGCGGCGTCGACGTCGTGGACCTGCCCGCGAGCGACCTGGGCCAGCCCGCCCGCTTACTGCGCGCCGCCCGCGTGCGCGTGGATCGCGCGCGGGAAGCCGTGGAGCGTGAGCTGGCCGAGGAATGCGTGGCGGGTTTGGGCCCGCACGAATGGCTGGTGGTGGACGGCCTGCTGTCGGACTCCGCGCGCCTGGCCGAGCATCCCCGGACACTGGGCGTGATCAAGAGCCACGGCACCCAGTTTTTCTCCGGCGCCGACCTCGAGCTGGCCCTGACACTGCCCGCCGCCCACCGCAGCGGTGTGTTTCTGCCGCAGTCGCACCAGCATCAGCGGGTGTACTCGTGGTACCTGCGGCTGTGGCCGTGGGCAGGGAACGACTTGTTGTACGGCCTGCTGCGCATCGAGGCCCGCGCCCACACTGATACGCTCGCCGCGGCGGGCGCGATCAGCGCGTGGCTGGTGCGCGAGCGGGCTCCGGTGTCTACGCCCGACGCGCGGTTTGACCGGTTACTGTATCCTAT
>DATLWA010000293.1:0-2157 GCA_035576905.1 Gemmatimonadales bacterium | reverse complement strand
AATCTCATCGCGGTCGCCGGGAAACACGCGCCGCAGCGCACGCATGTCGCCGTCGACGCTGGCGGCGAGCCACACGGTCCCCACCGGCTTCTCGGGCGTGCCGCCCGACGGCCCCGCGATGCCCGTGACCGCCACGCTCGCGGCGACGTCGAAGCGCCGCCGCGCCCCCACAGCCATCGCCCGCACGACCTCCTCCGACACGGCGCCGTGCGCGGCGAGCACCTCGGGCGGCACGTCGAGCAGCGCGCGCTTCACCGCGTCGTCGTAGGCCACCACACCGCCCGCGAACACGTCGGAGGCCCCGGGGACCGCCGTGAGGCGCGCGCCCACCAGGCCGCCGGTGCACGACTCGGCGGCGGCGAGCCGGCGGCCCGACGCGCGCAGCTGCTCCAACACGACGCCCGCGAGGTCGGCGCCGTCCACGCCGTAGACATGCTCGCCGGCGCGCTCGCGCACCAAGCGTTCGCCGGCATCGAGGCGGACGCCTGCGTCCGCCGGCGGCAGCGACCAGGCCGTGAGTCGCAAATCGACGCCGTCTTCTCCCGGCAGATAGGCGAACGTCAGCGGCGCGATGTCGTCCTCGATGTCGCCCATGCGCTCAGCCAGCGCTGATTCGGGGACGCCGGTGGTGCGCACCGTACGCGACTGTACCACGCGCGGCGGCTCGCCGTCCTTCGCCAGTCGCGCGGTGACGCGCGGCAGCACCTCGTCCACCAGCAGCCCGCGCATCTCACGCGGCACGCCGGGGAGCAGCACCACCACGCGCCCCTTGGCGTCCTCGAGCCACAACCCGGGCGCCGTCCCCCGCGGATTGGGCAGCACGGTGGCGCCCCGCGGCACCTGCGCTTGCGAACGATTGACCTCGGGCATCGGACGTCCGAAGCGCCGGAAGCGCGCTTCGAGCTGACGCAGCACGGTCTCGTCGAGCTCGAGCGGCCGCCCGAACAACTCCGCCGCGACGACTTTGGTCATGTCGTCGCGCGTGGGCCCCAGGCCGCCGGTGGCGACGACGAACCCCGTGCGGTCGAGCGCTTCCGCGAGCGCGGCGCGAATGGCGGGGGGACGGTCGGGCACCGACGTGTGGCGCACCACTTCGCCGCCCGCGGCCGCGAGCGCGCGGGCGATGTCCGCCGCGTTGGTGTCGAGCGTGTGACCGAGCACGAGCTCGGTGCCGATGGTGAGAACTTCGAGCTTCACCCGCCGCTCTTGAACAGCGCTCGGTAGCGGTACAGGTAGACGCCGAGGGAGTAGAGCGTGAGCAGCACGGCGCCGGCGAGCGTGACCGCCACGAACCAGCCGTGGAAGTCGTCCCAGAAATTCCGAAACCAGCCGGCCCAGCGGTGCGTGGCCAGAGCGTCCTTCCAGGCGAACCACGCGATGGTCGCGCCGATGAAGATGTTTTGCAGGACGGTCTTGGCCTTGCCGGCGCCGACCGCGGGAATGATCACGCCTTTGCGCTTGGCGAAAAAGCGGAAGACGGTGATCAGGATCTCGCGCCCGACCAGAATGAGCAGCGCCCACACAGGCACGCTGCCCCACCAGGGGATACGATAGTCGACGAGGATGGTGGGGTGCCGCGTGATCCAGAAGATCGGGATCAACATCGCGAACAGCATCAGCTTGTCGGCGATGGGGTCGAGCAGCTGGCCCAGCTCGCTCACTTCGTTGCGGCGGCGCGCCAGCCAGCCGTCCACGACGTCGCTGAAGGCGGCCACGAGGAAGATGAAAAACGCGATGACTTTGGGCCAATACCCCGAGATGAACGGCAGCAGCGCGATCACCGGCGTGAGGCCGATGCGGGCCAGCGTGAGGATGTTCGGCAGGGTCCAGCGCATGAGACGGCCGCTCAACTCAACGTCTTGAGCACCAGCTTGCTGACGACCTTGAGCGTATCGAACACGCCGTCGCCGCGGACCGCGACCGCCTCGAGGTAGGGCGCGCGCCCCACCCACTGGCCGCCCTCGCTCGCGACGAGATTCTCGCCGGGGTGGCTGGGGTCGGGGGTCACCTTCTGTTGCGCCGCCTCTTCGATCGGCCAGCCGGGATTGAGCGCGGCCTGGAGGTCTTTGATCGGTGCGGCGTTGGGCAGGTCGCGCTTGTTGTACTGGACCACGAACGGAATCTTGGTCAGGTCGTAGCCGTACTCGGCCATGTTGT
>DATLWA010000292.1:0-2362 GCA_035576905.1 Gemmatimonadales bacterium | reverse complement strand
CGCCGGTCACGGTGGTGGGCTTCGCGCTGGCCGAGGAGATAGTCGGATTGGGCCACGCCTCCTGCCGCTCGATGTCGAGGTAGATCTGCTCCACGTCCGCGGGCGGCGGGTTGTCGCTGCCGTTGAGCCAGACGAGCGCGCTGGGATGGCCGCGGAGCCGGCGGATTTGATCCCGCAGAGAGGCCGCCGCCACGGCGTGTTGCTCCGGTCCCCACTGCGCCCAGCGCTCCCAGGCGCTGCAGCAAACCCATCCGGTCATCACGAGCACACCTAAGCTGTCGGCCTGGCGCCAGAAGCGGTCGTTCTCGTAATTGCCTTCGAGCCGCAGCGTGTTGAGGTGCATGTCCAGCGCATAGCGCAGTTGGGCGTCCTGGCGCTCGGGCTGCGGGCGGAAGAACATGTCGGGCGCCCAGCCGCCGCCGCGAATCAGGATGCGCCGGCCGTTCACGCGGAAGAGACGCCCACCCTGCGGCGTCGATTCCGACCTGATCTCGCGGATGCCCACGCGCACGTGCTGACGGTCCGACACCTGCGCTCCGATCACGAACTCGAGCGACAGGTCGTACAGCGCGGCCGGACTCCCGCCGAGCTCCGCGGGCCACCACAGTCGCGGGTTCTCCCAGCGCAGCTGCGGAAAGCTGTCCGGCGTGAACCGCACGAGCGCGCTGTCGTGCGGCGCGAGCGTGACCGGCCGGCTGAACGCGACGGACCCGATCCGGCCGCGCAGCGTGCCGCTGACCGCATGCGACGCCAGATTGCGCACAGCGGTCGCGACCGTCAGCTCGGCGCTTCGCTTGGTGGTGTCGACGCGACTCACGACCATCGGATCGCGGACGACGACGTCGCCGCTCGCGCTCAAATAGGCAGGCTGCCACAGCCCCATGGTCTTGTCGGGGGGCGACGGGTTCCAGTCGACCCACGTCGTCTGCAGGTCGGGCGGCGTGGGCGCAAAGACCTGGACGGCGAGGACGTTCGGCCCGGACGATCGCACCGCGTCCGTGACGTCGAGCTCGTAGCGGCGATAGGTGCCCGCCACCGTGCTCGAGTCCGCGAGGCGCCGGCCGTTCAGCCAGATGTTCGCGCGATAGTTGATACCGTCGAAATGGAGTGCGACGCGCCGACCGCGCATCGTCCGCGGAACGCTGAACGTCGTGCGATACCACCACGGCACGGCGAAGGGGCTGTGCGGATCCATCGCGCGGTTCGCGAAGTTGATGCCGATCGGGTACGTCATCCCGGGCAGCGCGCGCAGGTTCATCCCGAAGAACGGATCGGGGTAGACGCCGTCGCCCACGAGCGCGCCCACGACCGTCGACGGCACGGTCGCGCGGTACCAGCCCGCGGGGTGGTAGCCGGGGGATGAGATCGTCGCGCCGTCGACACCGACGCTCTCCGACGACGCGAGCAGCCAGCCGGCGTGCAGGTCTTGCCGCTCTTGCGCCTGCGCGGTAGTAGCAGCTAGGAGAAGAAGAAGGAATCCGATGAGCCGCACGTGCGGGATTACCGAAGCTTCACCGCGAGATCCGGTGCGCTTCCATGGTCCAATAGTCCCGGATCCAGGTGACGCCGCGATCGAACGTGGCATCGGCGCGCCACAGAAACTTGTCCGGCGCGATGGCGAAGTAGCGGAACCGCACCAGCATCGGGCCGTACCACTCGATCAGCACGCGGTCAGGTCCGGCGCTCCACATCAGCCCTGGTTGCCACGCGCCGACATTGGTGTTGATCCCCCGCATCTCCCACAGCTTGCGCTCCGGGTTATACGCGCGGTACGTCCAGGTGCCGGCGTCCCACGTCGATGACGCGTCATCGGGGCGCCAGTGGTCTTCGATCAACACACCCTCGTCGCCCGTTTGCTTCCTGGTGAACACCCAATGTCCGGTGAATGACGGCGTGAATGAACCATCGCGCCGCCGCGCCTGGAACGTGAACTGCCACGTACCGATGAGGAAGTCGTAGTCCGCCGGCCCGCTCTTCCCCGTCAGCGTGTCGGTGACTGAGAAATTGGCGCCCAGCGTATCGGGCAGCGCGATGGCGCGCGGCGCGGACTGCTGGTTCTGCGCGGCTGCGACAGCGGCCGCGAGCGCGGATAGCAGCGCGGCGAGGTGGAGCGAACGCATCATCCTCATGATCCCCACTGAACCTGTTCCAGCCTGCCCGACCGATCAAACCAGAAGTGAAACAAACGCCATTGCACCTCCGCGCCGCCGATGTTCACCTGTTCTCCGGGATATCGCGATCGCAGTTGCGCAGCAAGCTCGGGCATGGAGACACGGGGACGGAGCGCCGGCAGTAGCGTCATCAGCAGGTCCCGCTCCGCAGCGCGGTCGGCCGCGTCAGCGGCGTAGGACGCGGCGTCATG
>DATLWA010000291.1:0-30925 GCA_035576905.1 Gemmatimonadales bacterium | reverse complement strand
GAGGGCCGCGATTACGTGGTGAAAGACGGCGACATCCTACTGTTCCGCTTCAACGTCTAGTTGCCGGTCGAGTCCGCCCGGCCCAGCTCCCACACTTTCGTCCACACGATCACCGCCCCGCAGCCGCGCGCGGTGGTCGGGTCGACGCTCAGGGCCATCTGGAAGCTCACCGGCACGTCGGTCTGACTGCGGTAGATCTCGATGCCACCAAGCTCGTGCGTCTGCAGCGTTCGCACGTCTTGTCCCATCTCGGGCACGCCATCCACCATCACGGGCACGAGGCACGGGCCGCCCGCTGTGTTGCGCACCAGACCGCAGCGCATCCTCGCGCAACCATATTGGAACCCGAAACGCGACATGTAGTCCGCGAGTGATTGCGAGCGGTCTCTGCCGATCTGTTCCCCCGTCACGAACCGCCCGAATCCGAAACGCTTGCGCTCGTAGAACCCGGCAATTCCGAAATCGCTCGGATTCGCGCGTCCGTCCACCACCACCGGCGCCAGGTGCACCGCCTCGACATCGAGCAGGATTTCGAGCCGCGTGTGTTGGCCGGCGCGCATGATCATGTCGTAGTCTTCGTTCACGTGCTCCCGATACTTCACCGACATGTGGTGCGTACCGGGCGGCACCGTGAACGCAAACACCCCGGTGGAGTCCGTCACGACGAATTTCTGAAGGCCGGGCAACGCGATGAGCACGCCGGCGAGGAGCTCGCCGTTCAGCACAGACTTCACTTCGCCCGTGAGCGTCGCGGAGTCCGTGCGGACTTGGGTCGCGAGGGCCGCGGGAAGCAGGCAGACGAGAAGCGCGACGGCGCCGGTCCGCATGCTGAAACGCTGGGGCGCGGCTCCGCGCCCGTCAACCCCGGATCAGTGCGAGTGTTGTCCGACGTGATGCTCGGTGCGCTGGAAGGCGAGAAACTGATGCACCGCCGCCACGGCCGCCGCGTCGCGGGTGACGATGCGCACCTCACCGCCGCCCGGCAGCGGGTGGAATACGTAGCGGATAGCCGCCCGCCTGGCCGCCATCACGGGTGTGCCCGGGACCTGCTGAGCGTGCACGAAGCCGGGGATCGCGAAGTCGCCCGCCCGGAACCGCATCGCGATGTCCTGGAGATGCTCCCGGATCGCCATGGTGCCGGCCGTGTCGGCGGCGTCCCGCTGCAGCATGATGCGGCCGCCGTCCGCCAGCGGCTCGAAGTGATGCTGCGACGTGTATTGATCCACCCCCATCGCCATTTTACCGCGCGCCTGCATCGCAGCGAAGCCGGTATCCTGGGGCACGAGCAGCAGCGCGAGCAGCAGTATCACATGGGCCTCCTTTCCTTCCTTAATACGTGCCCCCGCCGCCGCTCGCTGACCGCCCTACCGCCCGGCCGCCCGACCGCCTATTTTCCGGCCTCACATATCCCCTACTCGGCGCGACACCGTGCCGGGTCACACAGACCAAAGGGAGGTGTCATGACTCGTCGCTACGAGACGGTCTACATCTTTGACAGTGCCCTCGAAGAACCGCAGGTCAACGAGAAGCTCGAGCGGTTTCACGCGCTGATCACGAAGGACAGCAAAGGCACCGTGGGCAACGTCGCCCACTGGGGCAAGCGCACGCTCACCTATCGCCTCAAGAAGAAAGACACGGGCTACTACGTCGTCGTGCAGTTCGAGACGGAGCCCGCGCTCTTGCCCGAGTACGAGCGCGCCCTGAAGCTCGACGAGAGCCTGCTGCGTTTCTTGACCGTCGTGAACGAGGGCGAACCGCCCAAGCCGGTGGAAGCGCCGGTCATCGCCGCACTTGAAGAGGAACTGGGGGAGGACGAAGAAGCATGAGACGGCCCGCCAAGACCTGCCCCGTGTGCGAATCCGGGGCTCGCGTACTCGACTACAAGGACGAGCGCACGCTCGGCCGGTTCCTGACCGAGCGCGGCAAGATTCTGCCGAGCCGCCTCTCCGGCATGTGCGCGCGGCACCAGCGCCAGCTCGCGACCGCCATCAAGCGGGCGCGCCAGCTCGCCCTGTTGCCGTACATCAAGGGCTACGTCGGCTGAGATGACCGCGCCGGTCGGGCGCTGGCGCCTGATTCTCGGCACCATCGTCCTCGCCGCCTTCGGGTTCCTGCCGCTCGTGGCGCTGGCCCTCGGAGCGTTGCTCGCGGCCGCGCGCCCCGCCGACCGGGGAGAGCGCGCGGTCGCCGTGCTGGCCCTGGGACTGGGGTTGGGCCTGCTGCTCGTGCCCGCCACCGGCGGCCGGCTGGACGCCGCCACGCGCGCCTTCGCCATACTGGCCACGACGGCATTCGTGCTGGGCGCCGTGCTCGGTCCGGAGCCGTTCCTGACGCAGGCCGTGCGCGCGCTGGCGGTCGGCGCGCTCGCGACCGGCATCGTGCTCGAGGTGTTGTGGGGTCCGTGGGGTTGGGTGGACCTGGCCCGCGACGCCACGCTCGAGGTGCGCTTCTCGATGCAGCTCGCGCTCGACGCAGTGCCTGAAGCGGCGGCCGCGTACCACCCGCTGCTGACGTTCATGGGGGCCACCATCCCCGCCGTGCTGGCGCTCGGCACGCTCGGCGCGCTGGCCGCCGCGTGGCAGTGGCACGCGCGCGTCGCGCGCGCGCCGCTCGGCCCGCCGCTCGCGCCGTTCCGCCAGTTCTCGATCGGCGACGGCTGGATCTGGACCGTGATCGCGTCGCTCGTCGCGTGGATCGCGCCGGTGATCGGTGGTCTCAAGGTGGCCGCGCTGAACGTGGCGTTGATTTCGGGCGCCCTGTATGCGCTGCGCGGCGCGGCCATCGTCGCGGTCCTCGCCGGCGCCACCGGCGTGTCGATGGGAACGCTCGTGGGCCTGCTGGTCATCGGCGCGGTGCTCGTGGTGCCGCTGGTGGTGCTCGTGCCCGGACTGTGGACGCTGGGCCTGTTGGATACGTGGATGGACTTCCGCCGCCGGCTGGACCGGCGGTCCACCGCTCTCTAGAGGTTGGACTTATGATGGAAATCATTCTGCGCGAAGACGTGCAACACCTCGGGCAGGCAGGCCAAGTGGTCAAAGTGAAGGACGGCTACGCCCGCAACTTCCTGCTGCCCCAGGGCCTCGCCTACCCCGCGAGCGAGGCGAACAAGAAGAAGATCGCCTTCGAGGCGGCCCGCATCGCCACGCAGCGCGCCGGCGAAAAGGCGGCCGCCGAGACCGAGGCCAGCCGCCTCGCCGCCGTGCACCTCACGTTCGCCGTGAAGGTGGGGGAGGAAGAGAAGCTGTACGGCTCCGTCACCGCCGCCGACATCCAGCGCAAGCTGGAGGAAGCCGGCATCCACGTGGACAAGCGCAAGATCGACCTGCCCGAGCCGATCCGGGCGCTGGGCGAGTTCCGTGTGGGTCTGAAGATCCATCCGGAAGTCCGTCCGGAAATCACGGTGACGGTGGTCAAGGAGTAAGCGGACGGAACAAAGCCGTGAGTCCGACGCTATGACAAGAGCCAGAGGGCAGCGTCACGCCCGGCGCCCCAGCGAGCCCGAGGCGTTGCGGCTCGTGACCGCGGCGCTGGCCGACCGCAAGGCGGTCGAGCCGCTGGTGCTGGATCTGCGCGGGTTGTCGGGTGCCACGGACTATTTCGTGATCGCGTCGGGGACGTCGGACGCGCACGTGCGCGGTATGGCCGAGCACTTGATCGAGACGCTGGGACCGCGCGGCGTGGCCCCCCATCACGTGGAAGGGCTGGCGCAGGGCCGCTGGGTCCTGCTCGATTACGTAGACTTTGTGGTGCACGTGTTTCACCCGGATTTGCGAGCGTTTTATCAGCTCGAGCGGTTGTGGGGCGATGCGCCGGCGGTGGCTCCCTGAAAGGATGAACGTGAACAAGATCGGGACGGTGGTGGCGGCGGCAGTCCTCGCGGCGGTGGGGACGGCGCCTCTGGGCGCGCAGTACTTCGGACAGAACAAGGTGCAGTACCAGACCTTCGATTTCCGCATCATCCAGACCGAGCACTTCGACGTCTACTACTATCCCGCCGAGCGCGCCGCCGCGCTCGACGCGGCGCGCATGGCCGAGCGCAGCTACGCCCGCCTGTCCCGCATCCTGCACCACGAGTTCCAGGGCCGCAAACCGATCATCCTGTACGCGTCACAGTCCGACTTCCAGCAGACCAACGTCACCGACGTGTTCGAAGGGCTGGAGGGCAGCACGGACTTCTTCAAGCACCGCATGGTGCTGCCGTTCACGGGCTCGTATCACGATTTCGAGCACGTGCTGACGCACGAGATGGTGCACCAGTTCCAGTACGACGTGTACAGCCGCGGCCGCATCGGCGCGGGCGTGCAGACGTTGATCAACGTCAACCCGCCGCTCTGGTTCATGGAAGGCATGGCGGAGTATCTGTCGCGCGGTCCGGTGGACCCGTTCACCGCCATGACGCTGCGCGACGCCGCGCTCAACGGCCATCTGCCCAGCATCGAGCAGATGACCTACGACCCCAACATCTTCCCCTACCACTTCGGCCACGCGCTGATGGCCTACATCGGGGAGAAGTGGGGCGACGAGGCGATCGGCGAGATCCTGCAGGCGTCCACCACGAGCGGCATCGAGGGCTCGATCCGCCGCGCCACCGGCTTGTCGCTGCAGGAGCTGTCCGACGACTGGCGCGACGCCATCCGCACCACGTTCCTGCCCCAGGTCGGCGACCACTACCGCGCCCAGCGCATCGCCCAGCCGCTGCTGACGGAGAAGCGCTCGGGCGGTACGCTGCACATCGCGCCGGCGCTGTCGCCCGACGGCCGCCGCATCGCGTTCTTCGGCGAGCGCAACGGCTTCTTCGTAGACCTGTGGCTGGCCGACGCCGAGTCGGGCCGCGTGCTGCGGCGCCTCGTGCGGTCGACGATGTCGACCAATTACGAGACCCTGCGCTTCATCAATTCCGTCGGCGCGTTCTCCCCCGACGGGCGGCTGTTCGCCATCGCCGCGAAGAACGGGCCGCGGGACGATCTCGTCATCCTCGACATCGACAAGGACCGCGAAGTCCGCCGCATCAAGGTGCCGTTGAACGGCATCCTCACGCCGTCGTGGTCGCCCGACGGCAAGCAGATCGTCTTTACGGGCTTCGACGGCGGCCTGTCGGACCTGTTCGTCGTCAACGCCGACGGCTCCGAGCTGCGCCGCCTCACCAACGACAAGGACGCGGACCTCGAGCCCGCCTGGTCGCCCGACGGCAAGTCGATCGCGTTCACCACCGACCGCGGGCCCGAGACCGACTTCCAGGGCCTGCGCTTCGGCAATTACCGCGTCGCGCTATACCACCTCGATACCGGCTCGATCGAGGTGCTCGGCCACATGAGCGCGGGCCGCAACGCCAACCCCGTGTGGTCGCCCGACGGCAAGTCGCTCGCGTTCATCTCGGACCGCACCGGCTACAGCAACATCTTCCTGTACGATTTCGGCGACGGGCAGGTCTACCAGCTCACCGACATGTTCTCAGGGGTCGCCGGCATCGCGGAGTTGTCGCCGGCCCTGTCGTGGGCTCGCCAGGCCGACCGCCTCGCCTTCTCTTACTATGAAGACGGCGAGTACAACGTCTACGCCGTCGACAACCCCCGCTCGCTGCGCCGCCAACCCATCGTCGACGGGCCGCCGCCGCCGCCAATCTCGCTGCTCGCCGTGGCGCACCACGACAGCACACCGGCCGCCGCCCCCGCGACGCCGTCGGAGCAGCCGGGCCAGGCCGCGTCGGTGTATCGCAGCCCCAGCGGGTTCCGCGCGTCGAGCGCGCAACCGCAGGCGGCCGAGTCCACCACCGCGCCGGCGCCCGTCTCGGTCAAGACCCTGCTCGATTCGGCCTCGCTCGCCTTGCCCGACACCACGGAGTTCACGTTCAAGCCGTACAAGACCCGGTACACGCCGGACTACGTGGCGCGTCCCACCGTGGGCTACGAGCGCGACAACTTCGGCCGCGGCTTCTTCGGCGGCACGGCGATCTCGCTGTCGGATATTCTGGGCAACCACACGATGGTGTTCTCCGGCGCGGTCAACGGCCGGCTGAGCGAGGCGCAGGTGTTGGCGGTCTACGTGAATCAGGCGCACCGCACCAATTGGGCGATGGGGTTCAATCAGACGCCGTATTACTTCTACGGCCTGCAGACGCTCAACTTCGACAGCACCGGTACGGGCACCGCCACGACCAGCCTGCAGCGCTACGTGGTCCGGGACGTGTTCGGCGAAGCCTACTACCCGTTGAGCCGGTTCAACCGGGTGGAGCTGGGCGCACACGCCGTCGGGATCTCGCAGGCCACCCTGCAAATCCAAGATGTGTACCAAAACGGCGGATACCTCGGTACGAACGTCTACAACATCGACGGGCCGACGGTCAGCTACATCCAGCCCTCATTCGCCTTCGTGCACGACAAGTCGCTGTTCGGGTATGTCGGACCGT
This sequence comes from Gemmatimonadales bacterium, assembly GCA_035576905.1. Classification (GTDB taxonomy): domain Bacteria; phylum Gemmatimonadota; class Gemmatimonadetes; order Gemmatimonadales; family GWC2-71-9; genus DATLWA01. The sequence continues at coordinate 24,519 of DATLWA010000291.1, read as the reverse complement.
TCGCCGGCGCGCGCGACCGTTTCGAGCTGTCGCCCAGTTTCGGCACTTGGCGCTACAACCAGGGCCTGGTGGACATGCGCCGCTACTTCTTTGCGCGGCCCTTCACGCTCGCCTTGCGCGGCATGTTCCTGGGGCGGGTGGGGCGCGACGGCGATCGCTTCCCCATCTATCTCGGCACCACCGAGCTGATCCGCGGCTACACGGCGGGTTCGATCTTCAACAACGAGTGCACCAAGGACTCCCTGCCCTCGAGCTACACCGGGTGCGCCACGCTCGACCAGTTGATCGGTTCGCGCATCGCCGTCGCGAACATCGAGCTGCGTTTCCCGCTGGCGCGCAACTTCGTGCTCGGTTTCCTGCCGGTCGGCTTCCCGCCGATCGAAGGCGCCCTGTTCTATGACGCCGGCATCGCGTGGCAGGCCGGGGATACGCTCAAGTGGAACCGCGCCGCCGGCGAAAACCCGGCCTTCGTGCGCGCGCCGCTCAAGAGTTACGGCGGATCGATCCGCGCCAACCTGCTCGGGTGGGTGATTCTGCGCTTCGACTACACCAAGCCCATCGATCGCCCGGGCAAGCACCCGTACTGGACGGTGAGCCTGGGTCCGACGTTCTAACTCCGCGTCGCTAAACCACTTGAATTGGCCTCGCCGGTTTCCTATCTTGTCGGCGAGGCCATTGTTTACGTACCGCCGCACCCTCGTCGCTGCCGCCCTGGCGGTGGTGGGCTGCCGTAGCCAGGCGCCCGCCGCCCCGTCGTCGCCTGCATCACAAACTCAAGAAGCACAAGCAGTTAAGCAAAGGCCGGTCACGCGCGCTTCGGCGATCATCATCCGCGTTCCGGCCAAGGGCGGGACGCCCAGCGTCTACCGTCTGCCCGGCCTCCAGGAGATGCCGAACGTGCTCCGGGGCCGGCTACCGCCGGTCGCGTCGGTCGTGGGGCTCGACCCCGAGTCCGAGATGCTGTTCGTGGCGACGCCCAAGGGCGAGGTGCTGGGCTTCGACCTCGAGAGCGGCCGCGTGGACACCGTGGCGACGGCGGTGGCGCAAGCGGCGCTGGGACCGGACGGGACGCTGTTCACGGTGGACACGAAGAAGCACGTCGTGTCGCTGGAGCGCCGCGTGCGGTTCGCCTGGCCGCAGCCGCTCGCCGCCACTCCCCGCCAGCTGTTCGGCGCCTCCGACGGACGGCTCATCGCGATCGTCACGCAGGACCAGCCGCGGGTGATCACCGCGGCGTCCGATCAGCCGCCCGCAGTGCGCGACTTGACGCTCTCGGGCGATGTGGCGATCACGCGCTGGGGCGAGCTGCTCGCCGTGGCGAGCGATTCGGGTGTGACGCTGGTGGACCCGTTCGCGCGGCGCGCGCCGGCGTTCGTGCCGCTCGCCGATCATCCGCGGGCGCTCGCCTTTTCGCCCGCCGGGCATCGCCTCTACGTGGCGCGACGGACCAGCCCCGGCCTGGCGGTGATCGACCGCTTCGAGCGCAAGGAGATCGACGGCGTCGCGCTCCCGATGCCCGCGGCGAACCTGCGCGTGGACGGTTTCGGCCGCTGGCTGCTCGCCCGCCCAGCCACGGGTGATTCCGTGTGGATCGTGGACCTGCCGATCAAGCGGCTCGTGGGCGCGGTGCCGGCGGGGTGGAGCAGCGACTTACCGGACGTATCTGCGGACGGCGCGTTGGTCGTGCGCAGCGGCGCCGACGTCGCGGCACTGCAACCCGATTCGCTCAAGGAGACGGGGCGCGTGGCCGGAGGCGCGGCCGACCAGTGGGTGCTCAGCACCTGGCTGCCGCGCGGCTCGCTGCGCGCCCTCGCCGACGCCGCACAGGGCGTGACACCCGCGGGGGATACGACGGGCGGGGCGCTGTACGTGCAGGTGTCGGTGTCGCAGAACCAGGACTGGTCCACGGAAATGGCGCAGCAGCTGACGCGCGCCGGTCTCGCCGCGCGCGTCCTGCCGCCCGCCCATCCCGATGACGGCTATCGCGTGGTGCTCGGCCCCTACCCCACGCGCGAGCAGGCCGAGGCCATCGGCCGCAAACTGGGACGTCCCTTCTGGATCTACCAGCCCGGCCAGTGAGCGAGCGGCCGCTCGTCCGCGCGCGGCTCGCCGCGCTGATGCCCCCGTTGCTCGAGGGGCAGGCGCTGGTGGCGCTCGTCCCGGTGACGGGCGACCGGCGTTGGGCGGCCGCGGCGGCGTGGGATGTAGCGCGCGCGGCGACCCTGGGCGGCGCGCGCCGGGTGGCGCTGGTCGACTGCTTCCTCGATGAGCCGCGCCTGCACGAACCCGCGGGCCTCGCCCCCACCGACGGCATCGTGGACGCGTTCGAGTACGGCGTGTCGCTCACCAAAGCCGCGCACGAGAAAGACCACGTGTTCTTCATCGGCGCGGGCTCGCACACCGAGCGCGTCGCCGACCTGTTCGCGCATCCGCGCTGGCCCAAGCTGCATGCGGGGTTCCGCTCGGAAGGGGCCTTGCTGCTGCTGTATTGCTCCGCCTTGAATCTGGCGCGGCTCTCGGCGCGGCCCGACGGCGTCCTCATTCTCGCGCCCGAGGGCGTCGCCGTCGCGGCGCCGGACGCCGCCACGCTCGCAGGGATAGGCGCCCCCTTGCTCGGCGTGGTGCGGGAGCGCTGGAGCGCGCCGCCGCCTGCCCCCATCACCACCCCACGCACTTCACGGCCTGTCCCGCCGCCCGTCACGCCCCGCCGGGCCGAGTGGGGCGCGCTGACCGGCCCGCTGGTCTTGGCGTTGGCCCTCGCGGCGGGCTGGGCCTTGCTGGCGCGCAGCGCCGAGCGGCCGAAGGAAGCGGCGGCGCCGCTCCCCGCACCGGTCCCGGTGACGGTAGCGCCGGTGGTCGCGCGCGTTGACTCGCTGCCGTGGACGGTGCAGCTGGCCGCCTACGGCACGGTCGACAAAGCCGCCGCGCAGGCCGCGCACGTCGGATCGGACAGCGTGCCCGTGTTCGTCACGCCGATCGCGAGCGGCCGGCGCGGCGCCGTATGGTATCGCGTGCTCGTGGGCGCGTATCCCACGCGCGCGGCCGCCGCCACGGCGCGCGACCGCCTGTGGGCGCAGGGGCTCGCGGCGCGGGGCGAAGGCGATCTGCTGCGCGCGCCGTGGTCGCTCGCGCTCGACGGCGCGGCGAGCCGCGACAGCCTGCGGCGCCTGGGACTGCCCGCCGTGGCGTGGAGCGCGGCGCGCGTATTGGTAGGCGCATTCGAGACACCGGACCAAGCCGGCCCCGCGCAGGCGCAGCTCGAGCGCGCGGGGATCAAGGCCGCCCTCGTCACCAGAACGGGAAAGGTGCCATGAGACTGATCCGGTTGGAGTTGTCGGGCTTCAAATCCTTCGCGGGCACGGTGGAGCTGCCGTTCGAATCCGGCGTCACCGCGATCGTGGGGCCCAACGGCTGCGGCAAGTCCAACATCTCGGACGCGGTGCGCTGGGTCCTGGGCGAGCAGTCTCCCCGGCTGCTGCGCGGCGGCAAGATGGAAGACGTGATCTTCCAGGGCTCCACCGGCCGCCGCCCGGTCAACGTGGCGGAAGTCTCGCTGGTCTTCGACAACTCCGACGGCACGCTGCCGATCGCCTACCAGGAAGTCGTGGTCACCCGGCGGCTGTCGCGCTCCGGGCAGAGCGACTACCTGCTCAATCGCTCGCCGGTGCGGCTGCGCGACATTCAGGACCTGCTGCGGGGCACGGGGCTGGGAGCGGATGCCGCCGTCGTGATGGAAGCCAAGATGATCGAGGCGCTGCTCTCGGAGAAAGCCGAGGAGCGCCGCGCGTTGTTCGAAGAAGCGGCGGGCATCGGCCTGTACCGCGACCGCAAGCAGAGCACCGAGCGGCGGCTGGAAGAGACCACCGCGGATCTCGCGCGGCTCGAGGATCTCATCGCCGAAGTGCAGACGCAGGTGCGCAGCCTGGCGCGCCAGCGCGGCAAGGCGGAGCGCTTCGAGAAGATGCGCGCGGAGCGCTTCGGCGTGGCCATGACGCTGGTGCGGCGGGAGATGGAGGACGTGGAGCTGGCGCTGGGCGCATTGGGCGTGCGCTCGCGCGAGCTGGACGAGACCCTGCCCGCCGCGCGCGAGCGCCTGGCGGGGGCGGAGCGCGAGCGGGAAGCACAGGTGCAGTCGCGGCACACGGCCGAGGCGCGGCGCGGTGAAGTCGAACGCCGCCTCTCCGATGCCAAGCTCGACGTCGCGCGGCTCGAAAACGATCTCGCGCTCGCCGCCGAGCGGCTGCAGAACGCCGCGCAGCGGCGCGGCCGGGCGGAGCAAGAGCGGGCGCAGAGCGAGCAGCGCGCCGGCCAGGCGGAGCGGGAGCGCGAGGCGGCGGACCACGAGCGCACCGCGGCGGAGCGCGACCTCGCCGGCGTGCAGCAGGAGCTGGCGACCCGGACGGCGCAGGAGCAGGCGGTGCGCGAACGGCTCGCGGCCGAGCGCACGCTGGTGCGGCAGCTCGAAGAAGAGCTGCAGCAGCACGCCGAGGAGCATCGCCGTCTCGAGGGCGAGCGCGGCGCGCTCGACCGCGAGCGCGGCGAGCTGCGCCAGCAGCTGGCGCAGGCGACGGCCGAGCAGGCGGCGCGGACGCAGGCGGCCCAGTCGGCCGACGCGCAGTCGCACGGCGCGGCCCAGCGGACGGCGGCGCAGGCGCAGGCGGCGGTGAAGGCGGTCGAAGCGCTGCAGCTGGCGCGCCACCGCGTGGCGGCGTTGCAGGAGCAGGAGATGGTGGCGCGCACGGCGCGCCGCAAAGCGGAGGAGGCGCTGGCGCAGGTGGCCGCGCGCCGCGAGGCGCTCGCCGATCTGGAGCGCGAGCACGTGGGGCTCGCGCCCGCGGCGCAGGCGCTGCTCAAGGCGCGCGCGCAATTCGGCGACGCCGTGGTGGGCCCGCTCTCGGACTTCATCCGCACCAGCCGGCGCGATGCCGAGCTGGCGGAGCGCCTGCTGGGCGAGTGGCTGCACGCGGTGCTGGTGCGCGACGCGTCGGCGGTGGACGCGATTCGCGCCTGGCACGAGACGGCGCAGCCCGGCCCGCTGGTGCTGCTGCCGTGCCTGCCCGGCCCGCGCCTGGCCGCCGACGGCCACCCGCTCAAGGACGAGCTGCGCGTGGACGGGCCGGCGGTCGCGTGGGTGCGCGCGCTGCTCACGGGGCATGAGGTCCTGGAAGGCGGGCACGCGCTGCGCCGCGCCAACGGCGCCGTGTTCCTGGACGGCGGCGCCACCGCCGCCGGACCCCTGCAACGGCGCGCCGAGATGGAGGCGCTGGCACACGAGGAAGCCGAGGCCGAGGCAGCGCGCAACCGCGCGGTCGCGACGCTCGAAGGCACGGTGCGCGATCTGGCGCAGGCCGAAGCCGCGCTGGCCGCGGCGGCGCAGGCGGCCGAGAGCGCGCGCCACCTGGAGCTCGAGACGGGCGCCCAGGAGGACGACGCCAAGCGCGCCGCGGCGCACGCCCACCGCGAAGCCACGGAAGCCACGGCGCAGGCCGATCGCCTCGGGCATCGGCTGGCGGAGGTCGAGACGCGCCTGGCGGCGGTGCACGACGCGCTGCACGAGCGCGAGCTGCAGCGGGTGCGGCTCGACGAGCGCCTGGGCGCCGAGCGCGGCCAGCTGGCCGATCTCGAAGCGCAGCAGGAGGCCGCGCGCGAACAGCGCGTGCAATGGCAGGTCGAGGCGGCGCAGGTCGAAGCCCGCCACGCGGCGGCGCGCGAGCGTGCGGCCCGCGCCGGCGGAGAAGCCTCCGGAGCCCGCGAGCAGGCGGCACAGCTCGCCGCCGAGATGGACGGCCTGGATACCGACAGCGAGACCCTCACGGGCCAGCGCGGCCAGTGGGTGGACCGGCTGGAGGAGCGCCGGACCGAGCTGGTGGAGCTGGAGCGCGCGGCGGTCGAGGCGGAAGCGATGGTCCGCGCGGCCGACGAAGAGCTGGGCCAGGCGGAAGGTCTGCGGGAGGGCGCCCGTGGGGCGCTCACGACGCTGGGCGAAGAGGAACACCGCCTGCAGCTCGAGCGCTCGGGCCTCGAGAGCCGCAAGCGCAGCGTCGCCGAACGCGCCGAGATCGAATGGCGCAAACCGCTCGCCGACCTGCTCGCCGCCGCCCCCGACGCCGCGGGCGATGTGGAGTGGCTGCGCCAGGAGAACGAGCGCCTCAAGGAGGCGATCGACGCGGTGGGTCCGGTGAACGCGCTCGCGGTCGAAGAGCACGCCGAGGAGCAGAAGCGCCTCGAGTTCCTGATGACCCAGCGCGACGACCTCGTGGCGGCGCGCACGTCGCTGCAGCAGGCGGCACGCGAGATCGACCAGGCGGCGAAGACGCTGTTCCTGCAATCGTTCGGCAAAGTCCGCGAGAACTTCCGGTCGGTGTTCCAGACGCTGTTCGGCGGCGGTGAGTGCGACGTCCGGCTCGCCAACGAAGACGAGCCGCTCGACAGCGAGATCGAGATCCACGCCGCGCCGCGCGGCAAGCGCACGCAGCGCATCCACCTGCTCTCCTCCGGTGAGCGCACGCTCGTGGCCGTGTCGCTCTTGTTCGCGATCTTCCTGACGATGCCCAGCCCGTTCTGCCTGCTGGACGAGGTGGACGCACCGCTGGACGACGCCAACGTCGGCCGCTACGTCCGGCTGCTGGCGGAGTTCAAAGAGCAGACCCAGTTCATCGTCATCACACACAATCCGCGCACCATGCAGGCCGCCGACGCGGTATACGGGGTCACGATGCAGGAACCCGGCGTGTCCACGATCGTCGGCGTCCGCCTGGGCCAGACCGAAGCGGCCTGATTCTCGTGCGCGCGACCTTACGGGTCGCCGCGCTGCTGGGGCTCGCGCTGCCCGCCGCCCTCGCCGCGCAGCGCCCTTCCCTGTCCCCGGTCCTGCCGCGCCGCTGGACGCGCGACACGGTCCTCGCCGTGTGGTTGTTCGCGCGCCCCGCCACCTCGCTCGACGCCGCAGCCGCCGCGGTCACCGCCCAGGGCGGCCGCGTGCGCGTGCGCAGCCGCTGGCTCCACGCGGTGAGCGCCGACGTGCCAACCGCGGGCCTGCAGGTCCTCGCCCGCGACTCCCGGTTCCGCCACCTGCAGCCCGTCGCCCATTGGCACGGCCGCGCCCAGCCGACCGGACCCGCGCCCGCGGCCTTCCTGTCCGTGGGAGACACCTGCGGCGCCGGCGGCGACCCGACACTCGGCCCTTCGGAGATGCCATATCGCCAGCTGCACCTGCGGCCGTTGACCGACGGCGGGGTGGACGGCAGCGGCGTGCGCGTCGCCATCCTCGACGCCGGGTTCAATACGCTCGATGCGGCGTTTTCGGGGGCGACGGTCGCGGCGCAGTACGACTTCGTGTTCGGCGACAGCGTGGTGCGCAACGACGCCAAGGACAGCGTCGACGCGCAGTTCCACGGCACCGCCACGTGGTCGCTCTTCGCCGCCAACGTGCCGGGCCGGCTGCGCGGCATCGTGCCGGCCGCCACGTACCTGCTCGCCAAGACCGAAGACGTCCGCAAGGAAGTCCATCAAGAAGAGGACAATTACGTCGCGGCGCTCGAGTGGGCCGACTCGATCGGCGTGGACATCGTCTCCTCGAGCCTCGGCTACCTCAGCTTCGACGACGGCACAGGCTATACGCCCTCACAATTGAACGGCGACGTGGCCGTCACCAGCGTCGCCGCTGATGCCGCGGCGGCCCGCGGCATCCTCGTCGTCACCGCGGCCGGCAACGGCGGCCCCGCGTTCCGCACGCTGGTCACGCCGGGCGACGGCGATTCCGTGCTCACGGCGGGCGCCGAGGACTCACTCGGCAACATCGCCGCGTTCTCCTCCCGCGGCCCCACCGCCGACGGCCGCCTCAAGCCCGACCTCACCGCGCCAGGCGTCGCCGTGTGCGTGGTGACGGGCGGCGGCACGGTACGCCGCTTGAACGGCACGTCGTTCGCCACGCCGATTCTCGCCGCGTCCGCGGCGCTCGTGAAGCAGCTGCATCCCGGCCTCGCGCCGATGCCGCTGCTCGCCGCGCTACGCCGCTTCGCGACCAACCACGCGCAGCCCGACAGCACGCGCGGCTGGGGCCGGCCCGATGTCGCACAGAGCGCCGTGTTTCCCACGGGCGTCACCGCGCTCACGCCCCTGGTCTCGCCGCTGAGCACCGTCACCCCCACGTTCGCCTGGTCGGCGGACTCGGTGCCCGCCTTCGCGGCGCCGGTGCGGTACCGGTTGCGCATCGCGCGCGACTCCGCCCTCGCCACGATCGTGTTCGACACGACGCTCACCGACGTCACGTCCTACGACCTGCGCCGCCCCCTCAAGCCGGGCGCGCCGGTCTACTGGCGGGTGTACGCCACCGCGGCGACCGGCGCCACGGCCAGCACGGCGCGCATCGGCCCGCTCGTGGTCCCGGCGTGGGCCACGCTCACTACCTTCGCGGACTCGGGCGGCAACGCGATCGGCGACTCGCAGCCGACATTCGCCTGGACGTCGCCCGGCGTGCTGAGCCCGCCGGGGCCGTTCACGTACGACGTCCACATCACCCGTGCCGCGACAGGCGTCGCGGATTTCATCGCGGCCGGCGTGCCCGCGATGAGCTACACCCTGCCCCAGCCGCTCGAGCGCAACGTCGTCTATTCCTGGTCGCTCGTCGTGCACGCCCAGGCGGACACGAGTATCGCCAGGAGTCCCGGCACTTTTATCGTGCTCGACCCGTCGGTCCCGGGAGCCACGGTGCTGTATCAGAATTTCCCCAACCCGTTCCCGGCGGGGGGCAAGACCGAGACATGTTTCTGGTTCGATCTGTCGCAGCCCGCGCTGGTGCAGCTCGAGATCCTCGACCTGCGCGGCAACCCGGTGCGCCGCTATATCCCCGGGCCCGACTTCACGACGCTCTTGCCGGCGGGCCGCTACGGCCGCGGCTCCGCCGGGGGCCCGGAGTGCGATCCGCACCTCACCTGGGATGGGCGCGCGCAGGACGGCCACATCGTGCCCGCCGGCGTGTACATATTCAAGTTGAAGGCGGCGGGGGTTATTCTCTTCAAGCGCGTCGTGTTCCTCGGAACCTAGGAGCCAAGTGGAGCTGGTGACGGTGGGGACGGGTACGGTGGCCCCGGCGGCGACTCGCACGGGCCCGTGTCATTGGGTGAGTCGCGGCGCGCTGCGCGTGCTGCTCGACTGCGGTCCGGGCGCGACGCACCGCCTGGCGCAGTTCGGGCTGGACTGGCCGCACGTGACGCACGTGGTGCTGTCGCATTTCCACCCCGACCATTTCGGCGAGCTGCCGTTGCTGGTGTTCGCCCTGCGCCATTGCGTGGAGCCGCCGCGCACCGAGCCGCTCGTGATCCTGGGACCGCCCGGCACCGTGCGCCTGGTGAAAGCGCTGGCGGTGGGGTTCGGCGACTGGTTGCTCGATCCCGGCTACCCGCTCGTCATCATGGACGTGCGCGACGGCGAGCCGTTCCCGCTGAACGGCGACGTGAGCCTCGAGACCTGCCCCGTCCCGCACACCGCGGAGAGCGTCGCCCTGGCCCTGCGGGCGCCGGAGGGCCGTCTGGTGTACACGGGCGACACGGGACCGTCCTCCGAGCTGTCGCGCTGGGCCCAAGGCTGCGACCTCCTGCTGGCCGAATGCTCCCTGCCGGCGGATCGCGCGATGGACACCCACCTCACGCCCGAGCAGGCGGGCGAGCTGGCCAGCACGGCCGGGGTCAAGCAGCTCGTCTTGACGCACTTCTATCCTCCTGTCGAGACTTCGGACCCGGCGCGGGTCGCGGCGAAGGTGTTCAAAGGGCGCGTCACCGCCGCCAAAGACGGCGACCGGTTCACCATCGGAGGAGCGCAGGCGTGCTGATCGTGATGCGTCACGGGGCGACCACGGAGGAGCTCGACCGGGTCGTCGCCGTCATCAAGGAGATGGGCTACCAGGCCCGCCCCATGCCAGGCGCGCAGCGTACGTCGGTGGGCCTTGTGGGCAACGACGGCCGCGTGGACGCGTCGCGCCTCGAGGGCCTGCCCGGCGTACAGGAAGTCATCCACGTCTCCAAGCCGTACAAGCAGGTGAGCCGCGAGTGGCAGGCGGAGAACACCGTGGTGCGGCTGGGCCCCGGCGTGACCGTGGGCGGGACCGACGTGATCGCCATCGCCGGCCCCTGCTCCGTGGAGAGCGAAAAGCAGATCATCGAGTCGGCGCATAGAGTGCGCGAGGCGGGCGCCGTGGTGCTGCGCGGCGGCGCGTGGAAGCCGCGCTCATCGCCCTATTCCTTCCAGGGGCTGGGCCGGCCGGCGTTGAAGCTGCTCGCCCGGGCGCGGGAGGAGACGGGCCTCCTGGTCTGCACCGAGGCGATGGATCCCGAAGGACTCAACTGGGTGGCCGAGCTGGCGGACATCATCCAGATCGGCGCGCGCAACATGCAGAACTTCTCGCTGCTCAAGGCGGCGGGGCGCAGCAAGAAGCCGGTGCTGCTCAAGCGCGGCATGTCGGCCACGATCGAAGAGCTGCTGCTGTCGGCCGAGTACCTGCTGGCCGAGGGCAACCACGACGTGATCCTGTGCGAGCGCGGCATCCGCGGCTTCGATACGGCGACGCGCAACGTGTTCGACCTCACGGCCATTCCCGTCGTGCACAAGCTGTCGCACCTGCCGATCATCGCCGATCCGTCGCACGGCACCGGCTTGCGGGAGAAGGTCATTCCCATGGCGCGCGCCGCGGTGGCGGCCGGGGCCGACGGCATCATGGTCGAGGTGCACCCCGATCCGACGGCGGCGCTGTCCGACGGCGCGCAGTCGCTCTACCCCGAGCAGTTCGCCCAGCTGATGCAGGAGGTGCGGGTGATCGCGGACGTGATCGGGCGGCGCATGGCCGAACCGGCGCCGGTGGGGGCGTAAGCAACGAATGCGGAAAGCGGCATTCCTGGTGTTCGCCTTGCCCGCCGTGCTCCGCGCCCAGGACCCCGGCCCGATCCTCGATCGTGCCAGCGCGGCGTATCAAACCGTCGCGACGCTCGCGGCGGACTTCGTGCAGATCGTCGCCAATCCGATGGTGGGCGGGCCCGACACCACGCGCGGGCGGCTGTACGAAATGCGGCCCAGCCGCTTCGCGATGCGCTTCACCGACCCCAAAGGCGACCGCATCGTGGCCGACGGCCGCTGGCTCTGGCTGTACACGCCGAGCAGCGCGCCGGGCCAGGTGATCCGCTCGGCCATCCCCGCGACCGGCAACACCGGTCCCAATCTCCTGGGACAGTTCGTCGAGCATCCGCGCACGCGTTACCGCGCGCGCTACCTGCGCGCCGATTCTCTGGCCGACGGCTGGGCGGATGTCGTGGCGCTCGTTCCCACCGCGGCGGACCAGCCCTACACTGAGGCGGTAATCTGGGTCGATCGCAATGATGGACTGTTGCGGCGGGTGGAGATCGTGGAGCAGTCGGGGCAGCAGCGGACGGTTATTCTGCGGCACCTGACCGTGAATGCCGGCGTGCCGCAGCGCGAGTTTACTTTTTCCGTCCCTTCCGGAGCACGGGTGGTAGATCAGTAGCCAGCGCGGCGGCGACCTGCGCCGCCGCCACGTCGTCCATTCCCCGCTTCCGCGCCAGCTCGAGCGCCGCGCGTCCCAGCGTCCGGTATAATGCCGCGTCGTCCTCGGTAAGCGAGGCGACGTGCCGCGCGATCGTGTCGACGTCGCCGCGGGCCACCGGCCCGGTGAGAACCTCGGCCGGCTGCTGGCGGCTGAGATTCGCGAACGTGCCCTCCACGAGCGGCAACAGCGCCGCCCACGCGTCCGCATCCGACAGGCCGGCGTGGCGCAGCAGCCGCTGCGCGACCGCCTCCACCACGACGAAGTAGTTCGACGCGAACACCGCCCCGGCGTGATAGATGGCCTTGGCGCGCGATTCCACGCGGAACGGACGCAGGCCCACCGCCGTGGCGATGCGCTCCCCCGCTGCGATGGCGCGCGGCATGCCCTCCACGGCGGCCCACGCGCCACGCAGCCGCTCGGGCGCGCGCTCGGGATCCACGATCGTTTGCAGGGGATGCAGGGAGCCGAGCGCGGCCTGGCTCGGCACCAGCGGGCCCAGGGCTTCCTGGCCCAAGGCGCCTGAGAGATGCAAGACGACCTGCTCGGGGCGGACGGCGCCGGCGCGCGCGAGCGACTCGGCCAGCGGCCGGATCGCGTCGTCGCGCACGGCCAGCACCACCACGCCCGCCCGCGCCATCCAGGGCGGCGGCGTATCCGCGCCTACCGTCAATGCCAGCGGCGCCGGCACCGCCTTGGCACCGCGGCCGTGCAGGTACACCGTCCACCCGGCTCGCACCAGGGCCAGCGCGAGGCCGGTCCCGGCGCGGCCGGGCCCGATCACGCCGACGGCGGGGCCGGCCCCGCCGCCCGCGGAATCGTTCACGCTAGTTCTTGTTCGGCTGCGGCGCGGCGGCCGCGATCGTCAGGAGATCGCGCGGCGAGCGGGCGCGGCGCGCCAGCGTCAGCGCCTCCTGGACCTGCCGATCGTCGCCCACCTCGCGGCGGAACTCCGCCGGTCGTCCGAACACGTAGCGCGCCACTTCGTACCCGAGCTGTTGCCGGATCAGCGTGCGGGCACCCGGCAGCACGCTGTCGGGCAGCGCCGCGCCCTTGGCGCGCAGCCGCCGCAGCACTTCCCCGACCATATCGTCGGTGACGACGAAGTTGCGGTCGGTGAGCTTGCCGCCCGCCTTCAACTCCAGGGCGTAGCCCGTGCGCACGTCGAAGTACAGCGGCAGCTTGTTCGCCAGCGCTTTGACGAAGGCGCGCTCGACGGTGGTCAGCGTGTCCGGCACCACGTTCAGATCGGGTCGGATGGCGCCCCCGCCGAACACAACACGGCCGCGGTCGGTCTTGAAGGTCTGTGTGGAGTCGACGGCCGCCGTATCGGGGGCGGTCTCGAGCGCCAACGCGTGCGCTTCCTGATCCATCTCGTCTTTGCTCTTGCGCTGAATCGTGCGGCCGCTGGGCGTGTACCACCGCGCCGTGGTCATCTTCAGCGCCGTGGTGTCGGTCAGCCGGATCAGCGACTGCACCAAGCCCTTCCCGAACGTCGGCGTGCCCACGATGAGCGCGCGGTCGTGATCCTGCAGCGCGCCGCTGATGATCTCCGCGGCGCTCGCCGTCCCGCCGTTCACGAGCACGACGATCGGCAGATTGGGCCACTGCTGCGGCGCACGGTCGCGGTAGGTCTGGGTGGCGTTCGGCGCGCGGCCGCGCTGCTCCACGATTTCCTGGCCGGGGTCGAGGAACAGATCGCTCACTCCGACCGCCTGGTCGAGGAGCCCGCCCGGATTACCGCGCAAATCGAGGATCAGCGATTTCATCCCCTTCTTCGCGAGACTGTCCACGGCGGCCTGCACCTCTTGCGCCGAGGTCTCGCTCACCGGGCTCAGCTGGACGTACCCCACGCGGTCGTCCAACAGCATCGCGAGCGGCACTGAGCGGACGTGAATCGTGGCGCGCGTGAGCTTGAACGTCAGCGGCTGATCGACGCCGATGCGCCGGATCGAGAGGGCGACATTCGTGCCCGGCTGGCCGCGCAGCTCGTGCACCGCCTGATCCTGCTTCCATCCTTCCGTGGACTTGCCGTCCAGCGCCACGATGCGGTCCCCGGTCAGGACGCCGGCGTGCTCGGCCGGCGTGTCGGGCAGCGGCGCCACCACCGTGATCCAGCCGTCGCGCACGTCGATCTGAATGCCCAGACCGCCGTATTTGCCCGTCGTGGCCTCGGTGAGCACGCCGAACGCGTCGGGCTTCATGTAGACCGTGTAGGGATCGTGCAGCTTGTCGAGCATCCCGTCGATCGCCATCTGATACAGCTGGCGCTCGTCGATCGAGTCGACGTAGAAGTCAGCAACTTGTGCGAGCACCTGGTCGAACAAGCGGGCCTGTTGATACACAGAACCGCCGCTCGATTCGCGCTGCAGCAGCCAACCGCCGGACGCCAGTGCGGCCGCGGAAACCGCGGCGATGATGAACAAACGCTTCGCCTTCATGAGACGCCTCGCAGTGAAAGTCCGGCCACCGCAGCCACCTCGCGCCACGCCGCGGCCAGCACAGCCTGTCGGGGTTGCGTGGCATCGAGATGCACCACGCCACGCCCCCGCGCTTCACGATACGCCGCCAGCACGCGCGAATGAAAGGCGTCGTCCTGGCGCTCGATGCGGTCCTGCCCTTTGCGTGCCTTGCGCTGGCGCTCGCGACCCACGGCGAGCGGCACGTCGAGCACCAGCGTCAGATCGGGCTCCAGCCCGCCCGTCGCCAACGCCACCACCGCCGCCACCCCTGCCTGCGGCAGGCCGCGCCCCGCCACTTGGTATGCAAACGTCGACAGCGCGAACCGGTCCGCCAGCACCACCTGCCCGTCCTCGAGCGCCGGCCGGATCACGCGCGCCACCAAGTCGGCGCGCGCCGCGTGAAAGAGGAACAGCTCGGCCTCGGGCGTCATTTCGTCCGGCGACTTGAGCACGATCTTGCGAGCCGCCTCGGCCACCGGCGTCCCGCCCGGCTCCCGCACCGGAACGACGGCACGCCCCTCGGCCACGAGCCGCGCCGCCAGCGCGCGCACCAGCGTCGACTTGCCCGCGCCCTCCGGCCCCTCCACCACCACGAAGAGGCCGGGCATCAACCCAATGTAATGATGGGGCTCGCCGCGCCCTTCTGCATCCCCTCGTAGATCGTGGCGTTCACTTTGGCCATCAGTTTCTCGAAGTTGGCCTGCGCCGCCACCATCTGCTGGTACACCGGACTGCGCTGGACGGTTTTGAGAATCTCGTCATAGCGTTCCACGCTTTCACGGGCCGGCTCCTTCCCTTGCTGCGCCGCCCCCTCGATGGCTTCCGCCAGGCGCTCCACTTCCTCGAGCAGCTTCTGGGTCTCGACGTCCTCCTTGAGGCGCTGGCTGGCGCGCAACAGAGCCTTGTATTCCTCGCTCTGGCCGAGCAGCCGGCCCAGCTCCTGCGCTTTCTCGTCGATCACGCGTCCTCCTTGGGGAACGCCAGCGCGTAACGCGGGCGGCCGAACAAATCGTCGTGAATCCCGATGCGCGCCCAGCCGTGCTCGTGCGCCAGCGCGCGCACGGCGTCGCCGCGCCGCTCGTCGATCTCCACCGCCAACAGCCCGCCGGGGGCGAGCAGTCGCGCGGCTCCGGCGAACAGCGCGCGCGTGGTCGCGAGACCGTCCGCGCCACTGACCAGCGCCGCGCGCGGTTCGTGCTCCCGCACGGCCGGATCGAGCGCGTCGTACTCAGCCGCCGTGACGTAAGGCGGATTGCTCACGATCGCCCGGTAGCGCGCACCCGCCAGCGGCCCCAGCAGCTCGCCGTCGCGGACCTCCACCGGCACGCTCGGCCGCACCAGCGCCACGTTCTCGCGCGCCAGCGCCGCCGCCTCCGGCGAGCGCTCGACCGCGATCACGCGCTCGAACGGGCCCTCCACCGCCAACGCCAGCGCGATGCACCCGCTGCCCGTCCCCACGTCGGCGGCGATACCACCCTCCCCCTTCGCCCACTCCAGCACCAAGCCCACGAGGCCTTCGGTCTCCGGCCGCGGGATCAGCGCGCGCGGGTCGCAGCGCAGCTGCAGCGTGCGAAACGCCAGGTGCCCGACGACATAGGGGAACGGGACGCCGCTCGCCCGCCGCTCCACCGCCGCCCAGAACTTGTCCGCCACCGGCGCGTCGGGTTCGCCGTCGCGGCCGAGCCACACGTCGCCGGGACGCACGCCCGCGAGGGCCGCCCATAGCGCCGTCGCCTCGCGCCGGGCATTGAGCACGCCCGCGCGCTGCAACTGCTCCGCCGCCAGCTCGAGCGCATTCGCGATCGACGAGGGGCGGCCGGGCTCAGGCACTCAGCCGTTCCTTCTCTCCCGCCTGCCGCAGCGCCGCGATCATGTCGTCCAGGTCGCCGTTCACGACGTCGCTCAGGTTGTGCACCGAGAACCCGATGCGATGGTCGGTGACGCGGTTCTGCGGGAAGTTATACGTGCGGATCTTGGCCGAGCGGTCGCCCGTGCCCACCATGGCGCGCCGCTCGCGCGCCCGCGCCGATTCCTGCTCGGCCACGATGCGATCGAGCAGCCGCGAGCGCAGCACTTCCATCGCCTTGATCTTGTTCTGCAGCTGCGACTTTTGGTCCTGGCACTGCACCACCAGGTTCGTCGGCAAGTGGGTGATGCGCACGGCGCTATCAGTGGTATTGACGCTCTGGCCGCCCGGTCCCTGCGAACGGAACACGTCGATGCGCAGGTCTTTGTCTTCGATCTTGACGTCCACCTCTTCGGCTTCGGGCAGCACCGCCACGGTGGCGGCGGACGTGTGGATGCGTCCCTGCGCCTCGGTGGCGGGCACGCGCTGCACGCGGTGCACGCCCGACTCGTAGCGCAGCGTGCCGTAGACCTTGGGGCCGCGCACGGCGAAGATCGCTTCCTTGATGCCGCCCAAGGTCCCCTCGCTCAGCTCGAGCACTTCGATCTTCCAGCCGTGGCGCTCGCAGAAGCGGGTATACATGCGGAACAGGTCGGCGGCGAACAAGGCGGCCTCATCCCCGCCCGTGCCGGCGCGGATCTCGACGATGGCGTCGCGATCGGCCAGCGGGTCCGGGGGCGTGAGCAGGTCGTTGAGCTCGCGCTCGAGCCGCTCGATCTCGGGGCGCACGCGCTCCACGTCCGCGCGGGCCAGCTGCGCCATCTCGGGGTCCTTGTCGGCGAGCACTTCGCGGGCCTGCGCCAGCTCGCCCTCCAAGCGCTCGAGTTTTTGGTGGGTCTGACGGACGGCGTCGAGCCGCGCGTGTTCGCGGCCCAGCTGCTTCAGCTTGGCCGGGTTCCGCGCGGTGTCGGGGTCGGCCAGTTGTCGCGCGACCTCCTCCGCCCGCGCCAGCGCTTGGCGGAGTCGGGGCTCCACGGCTTACCCCGGGGTCTTCTCCGAAGTCTTGTCCGCCGCGTATTTCTGGCGGAACCGCTCGACGCGGCCCGCGGTGTCCATCAACCGCAGCTTGCCCGTGAAATACGGGTGGCACTTGGCGCAGACTTCGACGTGGATGGCGGGCGTGGTCGAGCGGGTGATGAAGCTGTTGCCGCAGGCGCACTGCACCGTTGCACGCTGGTAATTCGGGTGTATAGCGGGCTTCACTGCCGGTATCCTCTGGCTGAAAGTCGAACGGCTCGAAGGACGGAAATTTAACTGGCACCTACACTTGGCGGCAAGCCGCGGGGCGCGTTCAGAATTGACAGCGGCTGGCCTGCGTCGTAAGCTTGCCCCCACCATAACGCCCCCGGGTTCCGGGGAGGCCATTCGTGTCGGCTGCGGCAGTCCTCGAAAAAGTCCCGCTGTTCGGCCAACTGGGCCCCACGGACCTGCAGCGGGTTCTGGAGCTGGCGCGCGAGCGCGCCTATCCCAAGAACTCCGTCATCCTGTTCGAGGACGACCCCGGCGACGCCCTGTACGTCGTGGCCACGGGCCAGGTCAAAGTCGTGCTGATCGGCGAGGACGGCCGCGAAGTGATCCTCTCGGTGCTGGGCGAGGGCGAGTTTTTCGGCGAGATGGCGCTGATCGACGACGAGCCCCGCTCGGCGCATGTGATCGCCATGGAAGACTCGACCCTGGTGGTGCTGCGGCGCGAGGACTTCCAGAACATCCTGATGCAGGTGCCCGCCATCGCGCTCGCCCTGCTGAAGGAGCTGTCGCGCCGGCTGCGCCGGGTGGACGAGAAAGTCGGCAGCCTGGTGCTGCTGGACGTCAACGGACGGGTGGCCCAGCTGTTGCTCGAGCTGGCGGATGAAGAGGGCGGCGAGCGCATCACGCGCCGGCTGACGCATCACACCATCGCCCAGATGATCGGCTCGAGCCGCGAGACCGTGTCGCGCACCATGCGCGACCTCGTGGACAAGGGGCTCATCCACATCAGCCGCAAGGACATCACGATCAAGGACCGCGCGTCGCTCGAGGCCGCGGCCGGGCGCTCGTGAGATGCGTCACCCTCGCGGGGTGAGGCGGCGGCTTGTCCTACATCACGGATTTCTCGTAACTTAGCCGAGGTAACGGCGTGCCCGATCGCATGGCCTACACGGTGACCTTCTGGGGAACGCGGGGTAGCATCCCCACCCCTGGAGCCCAGACCGCGCGCTACGGGGGCAACACGCCGTGCGTCGCCGTCGAGGGCGCCGGAGGGCATCTGGTCATCCTGGATGCCGGCACGGGAATCCGGGCGTTGGGCCTGCAGCTGGTGGAGCGGCAGAACGGCGCGGTGAACGCGGAGATTCTGCTCTCCCACGCGCACTGGGATCACATTCAGGGGCTGCCGCACTTCAAGCCGTTTTTCGCACCGGGCAACGCCGTGCGGATCTGGGGATCGCGCCAGGGGACGATGTCCCTCGAGGCGATCCTGCGCCAGCAGATGGACCCGGCGGTGTTTCCGGTCCCGCTCGACGCGCTGTCGGCGAAGCTGACCGTGCAGCAGGTGGAGTCGGGCGAGTTCACGATGGGCGAGTTCCGCGTGCGGGCGATGCGGCTGCGCCACCCCGGCACCACGCTGGGCTTCCGGCTGACGCCGGTGGCGGGCGGGCCGAGCATGGCGTACGTGACGGACAACGAGCTGGGCCCGGGCGGGCATTACGACACGCCCAAGACGTGGCGCAAGGATTTCGTCGACTTTCTGAAGGGCGTGGAGCTGTTGATTCACGACGCGATGTACACGCCCGATGAATTGCAGCAGCACGCCGGCTGGGGGCATTCCACCTACGCCGAAGCGGTGGCGGTGGCGGCGGACGCGGGGGTGTCACGGCTCGTTCTGTTTCATCACGAGCCGGAGCACGACGACGCGGGGATGGACGCCCTGGTGGCGCAGGCGCGGGCAGAGGCGAAGAATCGGGGCCGGCCGGCCGAGGTGCTGGCGGCGCAAGAAGGCATGCAGCTGACTCTCTAGACTCGAGGAGCACACACTATGCGTTCGCGTTCACTCGTGACTCTGCTGGCCCTCGCGGTGGGCTTCGCGCTCGTGGCAGCGCCCGCTCGGGCGCAGGACACGAGGCCGGGCATCGCCGTACTGCCGTTCGACAACAGCGGCTCGTATGGGCAGGACAAGGAAAACTTCGACGCCCTGCAGAAGGGCATCGCGGGCATGCTGATTTCGGAGCTGGCGGCGAATCCGGCGGCGCGCGTGGTGGAGCGCGAGCAGATCCAGAGCCTGCTCGAGGAGCAGAACCTGGGCGCCGGCGGCCGCGTCGATCCGCAGACCGCGGCGAAGATCGGCAAGCTGGTGGGCGCGCGCTACATCATCACCGGCACGTTCGTGGACTTCTACGGCGACTTCCGCGTGGATCTCCGCCTGGTGAACACCGAGACCAGCGAGATCATCAAGGTCGAGTCGGACCGCATGCAGCGCGACCACCTGTTCGACATCATCCGCAGTCTCGCGACGCGCCTGATGAAGGACGTCAACCTGCCGCCGCTGCCCAAGAGCGTGTCGGACCAGCGCATGAGCCGGCAGGTGCCGACCGAAGCGCTGACCTACTACTCGCGCGCCCTGCTCTACCAGGATCGCGGGCAGAAGGACAAAGCGATCGACATGTACAACAAGGCGCTCGCCGTCTTCCCGGAATACGCCGAAGCGCAGACGGGCCTGCAGCGGGTGAAGTCCTCCTGACCGTGCGGTGATCGACGCGATCTCCAAACTCGGGCGTTCCGCGGCGCGCCGGCTCTCCCGCCTGGGGGCGCTGGCGCGCTTCGGTTTTCACGCCCTGCGGGCCGCACCCGCCCTCACGCCCGCGGGCCGCAGGGTGGCGCTGCGCGTCGCCCTGACGCAGGTGCGCTTCACCGCCCTCAACGCCGTGGGCCTCGTCGTTCTGCTGTCGAGCATTCTGTCGTTCCTCGTGATCTCGCAGGCCGTCCGGGAATTCGGCCGCCTCGGCGTGACCGACCTGATCGGTACGCTGATGGTGATCGCGATCGTGCGCGAGCTGGGCCCGCTGATCACCGCGCTCGCCGTCGCCGGCCGTTCGGGTACGGCCATCGCCGCCGAGCTCGCCACCAATCAGGTGCTGGGCGAGGTGCGCGCGCTGGAAGCCATGGGGATCGACCCCAAGCAGTATCTCGTGTTGCCGCGCTTCGCGGGCTCGGTGGTGAGCATGTTCGCGCTGCTGGTCGTGTTCGACGTCGTGGCGATCGGCGCGGGCTTCGTCGCCGCCACGTTCAATCACATGGCGGGCGACCGCTACGCCCAGATCGTGCTGCAGTCGCTCACGGCGCGCGATGTCTGGCTGACGGTCGCCAAGGCGCTCGCGACGGGCGTGATCGTGGGCATCGTGCCCAGCTATTTCGGATTGTCGGTGCGGCGCGCGCCGACGGAAATCCCCGTGGCCACGAGCCGCGCCACCGTGACGTCGATCGTCGGCATCTTCCTTTCCTGCGCGTTGCTGCGGTGACGGCGCCGCTCTCGTTCGAAGGCGTGCGCCTGGGCGCCCGCGACACGGAGCCGTTCACCCTCGCCGTGCCCGAGCACCACACCGTGGCCGTGCTGGGCGACGAAGACTCAGGCGTGGGCACCCTGGGCGGCTACGCCCTGGGGCTGGAGCGGCCCGCCGCGGGCCGCGCCACCGTGTTCGACGTGGTCATCGCCGACCTGCCGCAGCTCGAACGCTTGGCCTTCCGCCGCCGGGTCGGCTACCTTCCCGCAGGCGAAGGGCTCCTCCAGAACCTGTCCCTGCGCGACAACGTGGCTCTGCCGCTGCGGTTCGGCAGCGATGCGGCCCCGCACGAGATCGACGGCCGCGTGAGCGTCATGCTCACGGCGGTCCGGGTCGCGGCGGCGGCGCAGCGCCGGCCCGCGCAGGCGAACGAAGAAGAGCGGCGCCGGGCCGCCATCGCGCGCGCCACGGCGTTCGACCCCGCGCTCGTCATCATGGAGCAACCCTTCGACGGGCTGACCGCGCGCGCGGCGGCGGAGCTGCTCGAATTCGTGCGCGGCGGCGAGACCGCGGAGGGCGCGCGGCGCACCATCCTGATCACCGGTCAGGAGCTTCCCGCCGTGATCCACCGGCGCATCGAGCGGACCTACCGCTTGACGCGCGCCGGCGCGCTGGAGCTGGAACCTGCATGAGGGCGACGCACGCACCTTGGAAACGAACCGTCAGGACTTTCTCGTCGGCCTGCTGATCATCGCCGCCATCGGCGTAGTGATCGGCGCGCTGATCGCCACCAGTGGGTGGGGCGAGCGGCGCTACGACATCTACATGCGGGCCGCGAGCGCGCAGGGATTGACGGTCGACACCAAGGTGCTCGTGCAGGGCCTCGAGGTGGGGCGCGTCACCAGCATCCTGCCGCGGGTCGACCCGACCACGCGATCGGTCTCGTTCCTGGCGCGCCTGTCGCTGGCGGAGCGGTTCGACAAGGGCACGCAGTTGCGCCTCCCCGTGGGGACGCGGGCCGAGGTCGACCAGGTGAGCCAGATCTCCGCGGAGGCCGTCATTCACCTGGTCATGCCCGACTCGACGCGCCGCAGCGCCACGATGCTGCAGGCCGGCGACACGATCAATTCGACGCGGCTGCCGTCGCCGCTCGACGCACTGGCCGACGTCGCCGCCCACTTGTCCAAGGAAGTGGAGGACGTGCTGCACCAGACCCGGACGGCGCTCGCCACCGTGCAGCACACCGTCGGCAACATGGACGAGACCATGCGGCACGTGACGCCGGACGTCGAAGCGACGCTGCACAGCGTCGCCGCGAGCACCAACCGGCTCAGCAACCTGCTCGCCCGCACCGACCAGGCCGGCTTCCCCGACTCGCTGTCCAGCACGCTCGCGACCACGCACCGGCTGCTGGGCCGCCTCGATTCGCTGACGGCGTCGGTCCAGGACCTGACCAACGCCAACCGCGACAATCTGCGCGAGACCGTGACCAACCTCACGCAGATGTCGCGGCAGCTGAATCACTTCGTCGACGAGATGAGCGCCCGCCCCTACCGCCTGTTCACCGGCGTCAAGAAGCTGCCGCCGGACACGGCGCGGAAACCCGGCGACTCCACCCGGGCGGCCATCAAGCCGTGAGATACTTGCTGCTGCACGCCGCCCCGTGGCAGCCGGGCGCGATCCGGCCCGCGCTCGACGCCTTCCAGGTCGAGGCGCGCCGCGTCGACGGCCCGCGCGACCTGCTCGTGGAAGAGCGGCCCACCGTGTTCGTGCTGGATCCGGGGAGCCGCTCGGCGTTTCCGCTCGATGCGGTGCGCGGCTTCGTGGACGCGGGCGGCGGCATCGTGCTGCTGGGCCGGCCGGGAGAGGCCGACGTCCCCGACACATTCCCGCCGGAGCTGCTGTCGAGCTTCGTGCCCGATCCGCACGGCGCCCGCCACCTGCTGCTGGCCGTGCGCGCGGGGTTCCGCGAAGCGGCGTCCCGCGCCGAGACGGCGCGGGCCCGCGGTGAAGCCGCGCTGCGCAGCCGCGAAATCGGCGAGCTCACGCGCATCGGCGTGGCGCTGGGCACCGAGCGCGACCTCAAGACGCTGCTCGAACTGATCCTCACGCTGGCGCGGCGCGTCACGCAGTCCGACGCGGGGTCCCTGTACCTGGTGGAGACCAGCGATCAGAAGGCGAAGCGGCTGCGGTTCCGGCTGGCCCAGACCTACTCCAAGCCCGAGGCGCCCCTGGTCGAGTTCACGATGCCGGTGGACCGCACCAGCCTCGCGGGCTACGCCGCCGTCACGGGCGAGCCGCTCGTCATCGACGACGCCTACTTCCTGCCGCCCGACGTCGAGTACACCATCAATCGCTCGTTCGACGAGCGCTACGGCTATCGCACCAAGTCGATGCTCGTGATCCCGATGAAGGATCACAAGGACGAGATCATCGGCGTGCTGCAGCTGATCAACCGCAAGCGCAACTTCGACGCCGTGCTGACCACCCCCGCCGACACCGAGGCGCAGGTGGTGCCGTTCTCCAAGCGCACAGTCGAGCTCGTCACGGCCCTGGCCGGGCAGGCGGCCGTCGCCATCGAGAACAGCCGGCTGTACGAGGACATCGAGCGCCTGTTCGAGGGCTTCGTCACCGCCGCCGTTCTCGCGATCGAGCAGCGCGATCCCACCACGTTCGGTCACAGCGGCCGGGTGGCCAACTACACGGTGGGGCTCGCCGAGATCGTGGATCGCGCCGGCAACGGACCGTTCCGCGGCATCCACTTCACGCGCGAGCAGCTGAAGGAGATCCGCTACGCCGGCCTGCTGCACGATTTCGGCAAGGTCGGCGTGCGCGAGCAGGTACTGGTCAAGGCGAAGAAGCTGTATCCGCCGGCCCTTTCGCTCCTGCGCCAGCGCTACGCGTTCATCCGGCGTACGGCCGAGCGGGAGTTCTGGCGCGCACGAGCCGAGTTCCTCGAGAAGAACGGCAAGAAGGATTACGACACCTTCCTCCAGGGCCTCGACAAGGCACACGGCGACGACTTGAAGAACCTGGACCGGTTCATGAACCTGGTGCTGCAGTCGAACGAGCCGACGGTCCTGCCCGAGGGCGACTTCGCGGAGCTGATGAAGTACGCCCAGGCACACTTCCAGGACATGGAGGGCGCCGAGCAGCCCTACCTCACGGCGGACGAGGTGCGCTTTCTCACGATTCGCAAAGGGTCACTCGACGACGCCGAGCGGCAGGAAATCGAGAGCCACGTCACGCACACGTACAATTTCCTGGCGAAGATTCCCTGGACGCGCGAGCTGCAGCAGATCCCCAAGATCGCCTACGGACATCACGAGAAGCTCGACGGGCGCGGCTACCCCAACAAGCTGCGGTCCGAGGAAATCCCGATTCAGACGCGGATGATGACGATCAGCGACATTTACGACGCGCTCACCGCGCAGGACCGGCCGTACAAGCGCGCCGTCCCGACGCCGAAGGCGCTCGACATCCTGGCGCAGGAAGTGAAAGCCGGGCAGCTCGACCCCGACCTCTACGAGCTGTTCGTCGAAGGCAAAGTGTTCGAGCGCGGGCGACCGGCGAGCGACTAGAGCAGCAGCTTCACCGAGACCAGCAGCAGGAAGACCCCGAACGCGCGCCGCAGCGACTGATCGGAGATCGTGCCGGCGAGCTTCGCCCCCAGCAGCGCACCGAGGAACAGGCCCCCCGCGATGATCCCCGCATACACGAGATTCACCTCGCCGCGCTTGTAGTACTGCAGGAACCCGAGAAACCCCACCGGCAGCAGCAGCGCGCCGAGCGACGTGCCGTTCGCCGAGTGTTGGCTCATCTTGAGAAGCAGGACCAGGCCGGGAATGATCAGCACCGCACCGCCGATACCGAACAAGCCGGAGATGACCCCCGCGGCCAGCCCGAGCAGCGCCACCAGCAGATAATTCATCGCACGCCCTCCCCTGTGGGTTCACCCCAGCCGCCGCCGCCGGGTGTCTCGATCCGCAGAATGTCGCCTGCTTGGAGCGTCACCGCCGCCTTGGCGGCGAGCGGCGCACCGTTCAAGAGATTGCGGCCGGGCGCGCCGTCGCCGCCGCCCGCCGCCCCGCGCGGACCGTGGCGGCGGCGCTCGCTCAAGAGACT